>NZ_JBFAPP010000022.1:0-139812 GCF_040676775.1 Micromonospora sp. NPDC049523
GCCGCCGCCCGCTGTTCGCGTGCGGCGGCGCCGATCCCGGCGGTGAGCAGTGGTGTTCCGTCGTCGGTCAGTCCGACTGCCGGCGGTGTTCCCCTGGTCATCGCCATATGCTCAGAGCGCGTCGAGGCCGCGCTCACCGGTCCGGACGCGGACGACATCCTCCACGGCCGTGACCCAGACCTTGCCGTCACCGATCTTGCCCGTACGGGCCGCCGTGACCACCGCGTCGACGACCTTCTCGACGTCGATCTCGTCGGTCAGCACCTCGACCCGGATCTTCGGCAGGAACTCCACCGTGTACTCGGCACCCCGGTACACCTCGGTGTGGCCCTTCTGCCGTCCGTACCCCTGGACCTCGCTGACGGTCAGGCCGGCCACGCCGAGGGCGTGCAGGGCCTCCTTCACCGCGTCCAGCTGGTACGGCTTGATGACCGCGGTCACCAGCTTCATGTCCAACCCCTCCATCACAGGAACGTTAACCGGCGACCTTTTCGCTGACCGGAGCGGCCGGCTCGGCCGCGGTGTTACCGGGAGTGCCGATCCCGGCCATGGCGAACGCACCGCCACCGCCGCTGCCGCCACCGGTGGAGAGGTCGTAGCCCGCCTCAGCGTGCTCCGCGATGTCGATCCCGTCGACCTCGGCCTCGGACTTCACCCGGAAGCCGATGGTCTTCTCGATCACGAAGGCCAGCACCCAGGCGATGGCGAACGACCATACCGTGACGATCAGACCGGCGAGGGCCTGCCGACCGAGCTGGGTCGCGCCGCCGCCGTAGAAGAGACCGTCGGATGCGCCGACCACGTCGGTGATCGCGGCGTTGACCGAGTTGGTGGCGAACAGGCCGAGCCAGAGCGACCCGATCCAGCCACCGACGAAGTGCACGCCGACCACGTCGAGCGAGTCGTCGAAGCCGAGCTTGTACTTCAGGCTGACCGCCAGGGCGCAGACGATGCCGGCGACGATGCCGAGCAGCACGGACGCCCAGGGAGCGATGAAACCACAGGCCGGGGTGATCGCGACCAGGCCGGCGATGGCACCGGAGGAGGCACCGACCATGGTCGGCTTGCCACCCTTGATCCACTCGACCACGATCCAGCCGAGTACGGCCGCGGCGGTGGCGAGCTGGGTGTTGATGAAGGCCAGACCGGCAACCGAGTCGACGGTCAGTTCGGAGCCGGCATTGAAGCCGAACCAGCCGAACCAGAGCAGGCCGGCACCGAGCGCGACGAGCGGGATGTTGTGCGGCTTCATGCCCTCCTTGGGCCAGCCGAGCCGCTTGCCGAGCACCAGCGCCACGGCGAGAGCCGCCGCACCGGCGTTGATGTGCACGGCCGTACCACCGGCGAAGTCGAGCGCGTGGATGTCACCGCCGATGATGCCGCCGCCCCACACCCAGTGCGCGACCGGGAAGTAGACCAGGGTGGCCCAGCCGAAGGCGAAGAGCAGCCAGCCGCCGAACTTGGCCCGGTCGGAGATGGCACCGCTGATCAGCGCGACGGTGATCACCGCGAAGACCATCTGGAAGGCCATGAACACGTAGAGCGGGACGCCGATGCCGCTGGGGTTCTCCGCGGTCGCGCCCCAGAGGTCGGTCTCCGCGAGGAACGTCTTGGTACCGAGGTAGGCGCCGGGATCGCCCCAGAACCCGTTCACGTCGGCCCCGAAGGCGACGCTGAATCCGTAGAACCACCACAGAATCGAGATGAGCCCGATAGCCGAGAAGCTCATCATCATCATGTTAAGTACGCCCTTGGACCGGTTCAGGCCGCCGTAGAACAGCGCCAGTCCGGGTGTCATGAGCAGCACGAGCGCCGTCGAAACCAGCAGCCACGTAGTGTTGGCGCCGTCGATCGTCGGTGCTTCAGGCACGCTGGCCTCCTAAAAGTGAGTTTCCTCCCCTCGAAAGCTCCGATTCGTGCCGGGCACTGTCCCGCTGCCCTCGCTGCCCGAGCCGAAACTTCCACCGACCCAGGGGCAGCGCCGCCCGTGCGCCGGTTGGGCGGAAGCTTCCCGGCCGGCTGTTTCACCCAGGGTCCCCACCGCGTTTCCGGGGCGTCACCAGTTGTTTCGTACGTGTGAAGAAAGTCTCACAGTCGATAGAACGGGTGGGGGCATATCAGCCGAAAGGCGCGCTGGAGGTATACGGAAAGCGACACAGGTCAGCGGAGCGCGTACTCCAGCGTGTGCCGTTCGTAATCGAGCAGGCGCAGATCGCGCATCGGCCGCCGCAGGTGACCCTTGTGCACTATCCGTACGAACGCCGGCTCGCCCGCCGCCGCCATCCGGCGGATCCCCTCGACGTGGTCGACGATCCGCTTACGGATGGTCCGCACCAACCGGTGCCGGTCCCGTGGGATCAGACCGTACGCGTCCGCGAACAGGCGCAGCCGGCGGGGGCGGTTCGGCCGCTTCCAGCCCAGCGTGTACGAGTCCCGGTCGGAGAAGAGCGGCACCCAGGTCCAGGCCGCGTACGCCACGTCGTAGATCCGGGCACCCGGTGAGGCCAGGTCGAAGTCGATCAGGGCGAGGGTGCCGTCCGGCCGCCAGATCACGTTGTGCGGGGCGGCGTCGTGGTGGCAGATCACCTCGGTGTCCGGCGGCGGTGGCCCGAACGAGCGCCAGACCGCACCGGTGACCGGGGCGAAGCCGTACTGGGCGTCGTGGAACATCCGCAGCATGGTGGCGACGGTGACCAGTGCCTCGTCGGTGACCCAGTGCGGGGCGAGCGGGTACTCGCCGCACTCGC
The DNA here is from genome assembly GCF_040676775.1 of Micromonospora sp. NPDC049523. Taxonomy (NCBI): domain Bacteria; kingdom Bacillati; phylum Actinomycetota; class Actinomycetes; order Micromonosporales; family Micromonosporaceae; genus Micromonospora; species Micromonospora sp. NPDC049523. The sequence goes on from NZ_JBFAPP010000022.1 coordinate 2,748, forward strand.
CCTCCACGTAGGACAGCACCTCCCGGTTGCGCTCGTCCATGCCGAGCGCGCGGGGCGAGCCGGTGAACCCGACGTATTCCAGGTGCCGCAGCAGCGCGTGCACCGAGGGTGTCCACGGTCCGGCGTTGCGCCGTACGGTGTCTCCGACCCGTACGACGGTGCTCACGTTGCCGCCGTGCAGTGGAATTTCCTGCGAAGTCACGTACGGTCTCCCGATGCGCGGCGGCGGTTCACGGTAAGCCACCGAGGTTACGCCTCGGCGCCCAGCGGATCGGCGCCGATGAGCGCGTCGACGAACTGCGCCGGGTCGAACGGGGCCAGGTCGTCCGGGCCCTCGCCGAGGCCGACCAGCTTGACCGGCAGCCCGAGCTTGCGCTGTACGGCGATCACGATCCCGCCCTTGGCGGTGCCGTCGAGCTTGGTCAGCACCACCCCGGTCACGTCGACCACCTCCATGAACACCCGGGCCTGCTCCAGCCCGTTCTGCCCGGTGGTCGCGTCCAGTACGAGCAGCGTCTCGTCGACCGGGCCGTGCTTCTCCACCACCCGCTTGACCTTGCCCAACTCGTCCATCAGGCCGACCTTGTTCTGCAACCGGCCGGCGGTGTCGATCAGTACGGTGTCCACCCCGAGTTCGATACCCCGGCGGACCGCGTCGAATGCCACACTCGCCGGATCCGCTCCCTCCGGTCCCCGGACCACCTCGGCACCCACCCGGCCACCCCAGGTGGTGAGCTGTTCGGCGGCGGCGGCCCGGAACGTGTCAGCGGCGCCGAGCAGCACCGTACGGCCGTCCGCGACCAGCACCCGGGCGATCTTGCCGCAGGTGGTGGTCTTGCCGGCGCCGTTGACCCCGACCACCAGCACCACCCCGGGGGTGCCGTCGTGCGCGGTGGCCCGCAGCGCCCGGTCCATGCCCGGATCGAGCGCGTTGACCAGTTCGACCGCGAGCAGGGTACGCAGGTCACGTGCCGTACGGGTGCCGAGCACCGCGGTCCGCTCGCGCAACCGGTCGACGATCTCCCGGGTGGCGTCCACGCCGACGTCGGCGGTGATCAGGGCGTCCTCGATCTCCTCCCAGACCTCCTCGTCGAGGTGGTCCCGGCTGAGCAGGGTGAGCAGGCCCTTGCCGAACACGTTCTGCGAGCGGGACAGCCGGGCCCGCAGCCGGACCAGCCGGCCGGCGGTCGGTTCCGGGCGCTCCAGCGTCGGTGCCGGTTCGGCCGGCGGCGTCACCGGTACCGGCGGTGCCGTCACCGTGTCGGTGACCTGCGCTTCCGCGGCTTCCGGCGCCTCCGGCGGGGTGATCACGCCGGTAGGGCGGGTAGACACGCTCGTCTCGGGCGGCAGCGGCGGCTCGGGCCGCCGACGCAGCCGCGGCACCACCAGGCCGACGGTGCCGAGCAGCAGCACACCTAGCAGGATCAGCGCGAGAACGAGGTACTCCATGCGGGAATCCTGACAGATGCCGGCTCGGCCGGCCCAGCCGCCGCTCCCGATGGGCGCGACGGAGATCACCGGTACCCTCCGGCGAAACCCGGATGGCGGTGGGACCGGCCGGGTAGCAAGGATGGATCCACCCACCCCTCGGAGGTCCCGCAATGCCCGAAAGTCGGTTGCTGATCGGCCCGCTGCTGCGCCGTGTGGTCGGCACCCGGGCCACCGTCTGGGTGGAGACGAGCTCACCCGCCGTCGCCCAGGTCCGGACCGCGTCCGGCGCCAGCGGTACGGCCGCCACGTTCACCGCCTTCGACCACCACTACGCGCTGGTGGTGGTGGAGGGGCTGACACCGGGCAGCGCCGAGCCGTACGAGGTGTGGCTCGACGACGAGCGGGTCTGGCCGCAGCCGGATTCGAAGTACCCGCCGAGCCTGATCCGTACCCGGGGCGACGACGAGACCGAACCGGTCCACCTGATCTTCGGCTCGTGCCGGGAGACCACCCAGCACGCGACCGCGCGCCGGCTGCCGCCCGACGCCCTCGATGCGTACGCCCGGCGGTTGATGGCCAGCGAGGACGCGGCGGCCGAACTGCCCGACCTGATGGTGCTGCTCGGCGACCAGGTGTACGCGGACCAGACCTCACCCACGGTCCGCAAGCTGCTCAGCCGGCGCCGGCACCGCCCGCACGGCGCCCCGGCCGACCAGGTGGTCAGCTTCGACGAGTACACCAAGCTCTACCTGGAGTCCTGGCGCGACCCGGAGATCCGCTGGCTGCTGGCGACCGTGCCGAGCGTGATGATGTTCGACGACCACGAGATCATCGACGACTGGAACACCTCGGCGCGCTGGCGGGCCGAGGTACGCGAAGAGCCCTGGTGGAACGAGCGGATCGCCAGCGGAATCGCCTCCTACTGGGTCTACCAGCACATCGGCAACCTGGACCCGGACGAGGTCGCGGCCGACCCCGTCTACACCAAGGTCGTCGCCGCCGGGGACGCCACCTCGGTGCTGCGGGAGTTCGGCGAGCAGGTGGACGCGCACGTGTCCGAGGCCGCCGGTCCCAGCACGGCGGGTGTGGTCGGCGGCGACCCGCTCGGCGGACCGGTACGGGTCGAGCGCTACCAGTGGAGCTACGGCCTCGACATCGGCCGGACCCGGCTGGTGATGCTGGACAACCGGTGCGGCCGGGTGCTGGACCGGTCCCGGCGCTCGATGCTCTCGCCCAAGGAGTGGGCCTGGTTCGTCGACCGGGCCCACGGCCGGTACGACCACCTGGTGGTCGGCTCGTCGCTGCCCTGGCTGCTCCCGCCGGCCGTACACCACGTCGAGTCGTGGAACGAGCGGCTCGCAGACTCACGCAGCCCTCGGGTGGCCGCCCTCGCCGAGCGGCTGCGCCGGGCCTTCGACCTGGAACACTGGGCCGCCTTCGACCGGTCGTTCGACGCCCTGGCCGCACTCTTCGCCCGGATCGGCACCGGCCGCCCCGAGGCTGGCGGCACCGGCAGTGGTGACGCCCCGGCGCTGGTCGGTGCGGGTCCGGCGTACCCGGCACCGGCGTCGATCAGCGTGCTCTCCGGCGACGTGCACCACTCGTACGTCGCCCGGGCGCGGTTCACCGACGAGGTGAAGACCCCCGTACACCAGTTGACCTGCTCGCCGATCCACAACCAGGTGCCCGCCTTCATGCGCCCGCTACTGAAGCTGGGCTGGCATCCCGGCCCGAGCGGGGCGGCGCGGGCGCTGGCCCGTTCCGCCGGGGTGCCCCGCCCGGGGGTGCGCTGGCGGCGGCTGACCGGGCCGTACTTCGGCAACGCGATCAGCAGCCTGCGGCACACCGGCCCGGCGGCCGAGGTGGTGATCGAGGGCACCGGCAAGGACGGTGTCCTGCGGGTGGTCGGCCACCAGCACCTCACCCGGCCGACGGCGACCGCCAGCCCGAACCGGTCGTAGGCTGCTCACGGACGGTTCCGCCGGCCAGACGGCGGTGATCCGGTGCGGACCGGCGACCGGCGAGCGGCGAGCGGCGACCGGCGAGCGGCGACCGCGATCGGCGACCGGTGATTGGGCGATCCGGGGCGGACCGGTGACGGCGGGTGATTTCCGGGAGGAGATCGGTGGCGGGCGAGCGGGGCAACGGGGACGGCGGCCGGGACACGGCCGAGCCGGAACCGCTGCGCGCGGTCGAACACGAGCTGACGGTGCTGCTGCGCCGGGCCCGTGCGGTCTCCTGGGAGGTGGCCCGCGAGGTGCATCCGCACCTGGAGCCGAACGCGTACGGGCTGCTGCTCCTGCTGTTCCGGTCCGGTCCGACCCGGCTGACCGACCTGGCCGCGGAGCTGGGCATCGGCAAGGGCACGCTCAGCCGGCAGATCGCCGCGCTGGCGGAACTGGGCCTGGTACGACGGCAGCCCGACCCGGTGGACGGGCGTGCCGCCCTGCTCGACCTGACCGAGGAGGGGCAGCGCCGGTTCGCCGATGCGCGCGGCGCCCGGCAGGAGCAGTTGCACCGGACCCTGGCCGGCTGGCCCACCGCAGACCAGGTCGAGTTCGCCCGGTTGCTGTCCCGGTACAACGCCGAATCCCGCTGAACGCCGAATCCCGCTGAGCGCCGAGCCCCACTGCACCACGCCGGGTCTGTCCCCGCACGCCGGCTGCCTGGGACGATCGCGGCGAAAGCTTCCCCCGCTGCCGGACTGACCGATCACACTTCCCCCGCTTTAGTTGCCCGAGGCAACTAGTTCTGCCTAGCGTGGGATCCGGCAACCAACCGGTGGGCAGCGGCGGAACCCGCCGGGGAGAGCTATCCGCCAAAGGAACCACTCCATGACCCAGGCAACCGAGCCGGCGGTTCCGGCGCCCGATCCGAGCACGGACGCGACTCCCGGAACCGCGATGACGCACCGGCAGATCCTCGAAGCCCTCTCCGGACTGCTGCTCGGCATGTTCGTGGCGATCCTGTCGTCGACCGTCGTCTCCAACGCCCTCCCCCGGATCATCTCCGAGCTGCACGGCACCGAGTCGTCGTACACCTGGGTGGTCACCGCGACGCTGCTGGCGCTGACCGCGACCACGCCGATTTGGGGCAAGCTCGCCGACCTCACCAGCAAGAAGCTGCTGGTCCAGCTCGCCCTGGTGATCTACGTCCTCGGCTCGGTGCTGGCCGGCCTGGCCCAGACCACCGGCGAACTGATCGCCTGCCGGGTGATCCAGGGCGTCGGCGCCGGCGGCCTCACCGCACTCGCCCAGATCATCATGGCCGCGATGATCGCGCCCCGGCAGCGCGGCCGGTACAGCGGCTACCTCGGTGCGGTCTTCGCGCTCGGCACGATCGGCGGACCGCTGATCGGCGGCGTCATCGTCGACACCTCGTGGCTCGGCTGGCGCTGGTGCTTCTACGTCGGGGTGCCGTTCGCGGTGGCCGCGATCGTGGTGCTGCAGAAGACGCTGAACCTGCCGGTGGTCACCCGCAAAGCCAAGATCGACTACCTCGGCGCCACGCTGATCTCCGCCTCGGTGTCGCTGCTGCTGATCTGGGTCTCGCTCGCCGGCAACAACTTCGCCTGGCTGGCCTGGCAGACCCCGGTGATGGTGCTCGGCGCGGTCGTACTCGGCGCCCTCGCCCTGCGGGTCGAGTCCCGGGCCGCCGAGCCGATCATCCCGCTGCACCTGTTCCGCTCCCGCACCGTCGCCCTGGCCACCCTCGCCAGCGTCGCCGTCGGCGTCGCCATGTACGGGGCATCCGTCTTCCTCGGCCAGTACTTCCAGATCAGCCGGGGCGAGAGCCCCACCCGAGCCGGGCTGATGACCCTGCCGATGATCCTCGGACTGCTCGTCGCCTCGACCCTCACCGGACGCCTGATCACCCGTACCGGGCGGTGGAAGCGGTACCTGGTGAGCGGTGCGGTCCTACTCACCGTCGGTTTCGCCCTGATGGGCACACTCCGCGCCGAAACCAGCTTCCCGCTGATGAGCGTTTACATGGCCGTGCTGGGTATCGGACTCGGCATGACCATGCAGAACCTGGTACTCGCGGTCCAGAACACGGTCGCGATCCGCGAACTCGGCGCGGCCAGCTCCCTGGTCGCGTTCTCCCGCAGCCTGGGCGGCGCGGTCGGAGTCTCCGCGCTCGGCGCGCTACTCGGGCACCGGGTCGCCGGCTACCTCGCCGACGGGTTCGGCTCCCTCGGGGTGACCGCACCCGACGGCGGCGGCGCCATCCCGAACGTGGCCACCCTGCCGGGCCCGATCCGTGCCGTCGTCGAGATCGCGTACGGTCACGGAGCAGGCGACATCTTCCTGACCGCGGCACCCTTCGCGCTGATCACCCTGATCGCGGTCATCTTCATCAAGGAGGTCCCGTTGCGCCAACAGAGCGGCACCGATCTGTCCAGCACGGGGACACCCGAGTCCGGCGGCCAGCACGGTCAGGGCACACCCGGGTCCGGCGGCCAGTTCCGTCCGGGGGCGGCCACCGCCGCGACGCCAGGAGCGGTCCGATGACCGTCGAGCCCGCCGACCAACCGGCGTACGACCCGCCCCGCACCGAGCAACCCGACCGCGTACGGTACGGCCCGGCCGCAGCCCCGTCACCGTTCGAACGCGGTACGGACGGCCCGAAGGTGGTACTAGCCGGGGTCGACGGTTCGGTCACCTCGATGCGGGCGGTCGCGTACGCAGCCGGCCTGGCCCGCCGGCAGAACAGCGAACTGGTGGTGGTCTTCGTGGCCGCGCCGTCCGTACTCGCCGGACTCACACCGGGGGTCGGCAGCCAGGTACAGGACGCGCTGGACGAGTTGGGCGCCGAGCTGCGTCACGAGATCGGCAGCGCCGCCGAGGAACTGGGCGTACCGCTGACCTTCCTCGGCCGCCGCGGTGACCCCTACGCCGAGCTGCGTACGGTCGCCGACGAGATGCGCGCCGACATGGTCGTGGTCGGCGCCTCCACCCAGGCCGGTCACCGCCTGGTCGGCTCGATCGCCACCCGCCTGGTCAAATCCGGCCACTGGCCCGTAACCGTCGTCCCCTGACCCCCCGCCCCTCCCCTCCCCGCCCGACACCGGACGCCCGCCGCCTGGCGCCCGCCGCCCGCCGCTCAGGCGCGCAGCGGCCCACCCGGCGGCGGCGCGGCGGGCAGGTGGGGTGGGGTTAGGGGGTTAGGGCGGCGCGGAGGTAGCGCAGGTCGGCGGGGCCGGTCCAGCGGTGGGCCGAGAGGCCGGCGGCGCGGGCTCCGCGTACGGAGCGGTCGTCGTCGTCCACGAACAGGACCCGGCGTGGCGGGGTGCCGAGCGCCTCGCAGGCGGTACGGAAGTATTCGGGGGCCGGCTTGTGCACCCCGAGTACGGACGAGTTGAGCACCAGGTCCACCTCGTCCACCAGGCCCAACTCGGCCAGGTCGGCGTCAAGCCGGTCGGTGGCGTTGGTGGCCAGCCCGACCCGTACGCCGCTCGCGCGTACCTCCCGGACGAAGGCGAGCACCTCGGCGTCCACCTCGCCCCGGTACGCCTGCCACTGGTCCACTGCCGCCAGTGCCCGCTCCCGGCTGCCGGCCGGTTCGGCCAGCGCGTCCGCGACCCCGGCCATCCAGTCCAGGTGGCTGACCTGGCCGGTGACTGCCGGCTGGAGCAGCGACCAGCGCGTCGCGGTGTCGAGCAGTGCGCCGGCCGGCAGGCCGAACTCCCGTTCCACCGCCTCGTTGACCGCCGGATCCCACTGTCGCAGTACCCCGTCGAAGTCGACCAGCAGCGCAGTCGCCTTTTCCCGAGCCATCAGTCCTCTTCCCTGCCGAGCCGCTGGCTGATCACCTCGGTGACCCCGTTGCGCATGGTGACGCCGTACAGCGCGTCGGCCACTTCCATGGTGCGCTTCTGGTGGGTGATGATAATGAGCTGGCTCTTCTCCCTGAGCTGAGCCATCAGGGTGATCAGGCGACCGAGGTTGACGTCGTCGAGCGCCGCCTCCACCTCGTCCATGATGTAGAACGGGCTGGGCCGGGCGCGGAAGATCGCGACCAGCATGGCAACCGCGGTCAGCGACCGCTCGCCGCCGGAGAGCAGCGACAGCCGCTTGATCTTCTTGCCGGGTGGGCGGGCCTCGACCTCGACGCCGGTGGTGAGCAGGTCGTCCGGCTCGGTGAGGATCAGCCGCCCCTCGCCGCCGGGGAAGAGCACGGTGAACACCTGCTCGAACTCGCGGGCGGTGTCGGCAAAGGCGCTGGCGAAGACCTCCAGGATCCGGTCGTCCACGTCCTTGACCACGGTGAGCAGGTCCCGGCGGGTGGCCTTGAGGTCTTCGAGCTGCTCGGAGAGGAACTTGAACCGCTCTTCGAGAGCGGCGAACTCCTCCAGCGCGAGCGGGTTGACCTTGCCGAGCAGGCCCAGTTCCCGTTCGGCCTTGGCGGCCCGCTTCTCCTGCACCGGGCGCTCGAACGGCACCGGCTCGGGCACCGGCGTACCGTCCCGCTCGGCGGCGGCCACGTCGGCCGGGGTCGGCGGGACGAGCTGCTGCGGTCCGTACTCGCTGATCAGCGTCTCCACGTCGAGGGCGAAGTCCTCGGCGGCCTTGATTTCGAGCTGCTCGATCCGCATCCGTTGCTCGGCTCGGGCGACCTCGTCCCGGTGCACCGCACTGGTCAGCCGTTCGAGGTCGGCGCCGAGCCGCTTGGCCGCGCCGCGTACCTCCTGCAGTTCGGCCTCGCGGGAGGCGCGGGCGCGGGCGACCTCGTCGCGGGTGCGCTCGGCGGCGGTGAGCGATGCCACCACCCGGGTGAGCGCCTCGCGGGCGCCGTACTCGACGGCGCGGGCGATCGCGGCGCCGCGGGTACGCGCGGCCCGGCGGGCGGCGGCGCGCTCCCGGGCGGCCCGTTCGGCGTTCGCCTGCCGGGCCAGCGAGTCGGCCCGGCCGGCGATGGCGGCGACGCGTTCCTCGGCGGTACGGACGGCGAGCCGGACCTCCATCTCGTTCTGCCGGGCCGGCGGCAGGTAACGGGCGAGTTCGTCGCGTTCCTCGGTGGACGGCTCGGCGTCGATCGGGGTGACCTCGGCCAGCCGCAGCCGCTCCTCCAATTCGGCGAGTCCGGCCAGGTCCTGGTCCCGGGCGGCCTCGGCGCGGGCCCGTGACTCGGCCAGCCGGTCGGTTTCGGCCTTGGCGGAGCGGGCGGCGGCGCCGAGTTCGGCGAGCCGCCGGGCGGCGGCGTTGCGCTGCCCCTCGGCCTCCCGCTTCACCGCCGCGGCGGCGGTGACGGCCTCCTTGCGCTCGGCCACCTCGGCTCGGGCGTCGGCGAGCTGGCCGGTGAGTTCGGCGATGGTCGCCTCGGCGGTGAGCCGGTTGGTCCGGGCCTCCTCGACCGCGGCCTGCACCTCGATGAAACTCGGTGCCTTGGCCGAACCACCGGCGGCGGCGTAGGCGCCGACCACGTCCCCGTCGGGGGTGACCGCGCGCAACTCCGGGTTCGCGCCGACCAGCCGGGTCGCCGCTTCAAGATCGTCGACGAGTACGACGTCACGCAGCGCCCGGTGCACCGCCGGGCGGATCTCCTCCGGGCAGCCGACCAGGTCGGGCGCCCAGCGTGCACCGTCGGGCAGGGCGGGGCGGAGCGCGTCCAACGAGCCGATCATGCCGGGGCCGGCGGCGCCACCGACCAGCAGACTCGCTCGCCCGGCGTCCTGGATCTTGAGTAGCCGCATCGCCTCGGCGGCCTCGTCCACGCCGCTGACCGCGACCGCGTCGGCGAGCGCACCGAGCGCGGCGGCCAGCGCGGCCTCGTTGCCCGGCGCGACGGTCAGCATGCCGGCCAGCCCGCCGAGCAGCCCCGGCACCTGGTCGGCGCGGGCCAGCAGCGCCCCGGCACCGTCCTTGCGGCGCAGCCCCATGGCCAGCGCCTCCTCGCGCGCCTTCCAGGTCGCCGCGTCCTTCTCGGCCCGGCGCTCGGCATCCGACAGCGCCCGTACGGCCGCGTTCGCCGCCTCGTGCGCGGCCTGCGCCTCGGCATGCCTGGTGTCCAGGTCGACGTTGTCCCGCTCGGCCGCGGTCGACTGGGCGGCCACCGCGTCCACCTCGGCCTGCGCCCGTTCCGCCCGGCCCTGGGCGTCGGTGTGTGCGGCGGCCAACCGGGCGATCTCCTCGGCCGCGGTGCCGGTACGCGCCCGCGCCGAGTTGACCTGACCGGTGAGCCGGGCCAGCCCCTCCCGCCGGTCGGCGATCGCCTTCGCCGCGGTGACCAGCGCTCGTTCCGCTTCGGCGAGCTGCCGTTCGAGCTGCTGGCGGTTCTCCACCGCTTCGGCCAGGCGTACCTGGTCGTCGGTGAGGGCGGCGCGCAGTTCCGCCTCGTGCTCCCGGACCGTCTCCGCTTCGGCGGCGAGCTGGTCCGGGTCGCGGCCGGGCCGCTCGTCGTCCGGGGTGGCGCTCAGGTGCCGCAGCCGTTCCCGGGCGAGCTGTTCGGTGGAACGGAACCGCTCCTGCAGGGCGGAGAGCTTGTACCAGGTGTCCTGGGCCCGGGTGAGCAGCGGCGCGTCCTCGGCCAGCGCCTCCTCCAACTCGGCCAGCCGGTGCTGCACCTCGGTGTGTTCCGCCTCGACCTGCTCGCGCCGGTCCCGCAGAGCGGCCTCGTCGGCGATCTCCTTGTCCAGCGTCGTACGCAGGGTGGCGAGGTCGTCGGCGAGCAGCCGCAGCCGGGCGTCACGCAGGTTGGACTGGATCGCGGCGGCCCGGCGGGCCACCTCTGCCTGCCGGCCCAGTGGCTTGAGCTGGCGGCGCAGTTCGGCGGTCAGGTCGTTGAGCCGGTTGAGGTTGGTCTGCATCGCGTCCAGCTTGCGCAGCGCCTTCTCCTTGCGCTTGCGATGCTTCAGTACGCCGGCCGCCTCCTCGATGAACGCGCGCCGGTCCTCCGGCTTGGCGTGCAGTACGGCGTCGAGCTGACCCTGCCCGACGATGACGTGCATCTCTCGACCGATACCGGAATCGGAGAGAAGTTCCTGGATGTCCAGCAGCCGGCACGAGTTGCCGTTGATCTCGTACTCGCTCTCACCGGAGCGGAACATCCGGCGGGTGATCGAGACCTCGGTGTAGTCGATCGGCAGAGCACCGTCGGTATTGTCGATGGTGAGTGTCACCTCGGCCCGGCCCAGCGGCGCCCGGCCGGCGGTGCCGGCGAAGATGACGTCCTCCATCTTGCCGCCCCGCAACGCCTTGGCGCTGTGCTCGCCGAGCACCCAGGCGATGGCGTCGACGACGTTCGACTTGCCGGAGCCGTTCGGGCCCACCACGCAGGTGATGCCCGGTTCCAGCCGGAGCGTCGTCGCGGAGGCGAAGGACTTGAAACCCTTCACCGTCAGGCTCTTCAGATACACGTTGCCGATCCTCGTCCGACGTGAGCGCCGGTCTGTCGGGCGGCCGTAGGCGAGCATCCGGCCACCGGGACTCGTCACCACCGCGGTCGTCGGGGCCGGCCGGCCGCTCCCGGCTGCGGGGACCTGGTCAACCCGCAGCGTAACCCGAACCGGTGTCCCGGCCGACGCGGCACACGCCCCCGAGCGCGTCGGATGCCTGGCAGCGGCCCTCCGGGTAGACCATCACCGGAGTACGCCGTCACGGTCGGTAACTTTGCCCGGCGAGATTCACCACTCGTTCCGGACAAAAAGCTGCGCGCCGCCACAAATGTGTCGGCGCGCGGTCGGTGCTGGTGCGTTTCAGCCGTACAGGCGGTGGACGCCGGTCCCCGGCGCCCGCACGATCAGGTCAGTGCCGGTTCGGCGAGCCGCAGCAGGTCGTCTGCCTCGGACACCGCCGCTTCGAGCCGATCATTGTCGGCACGCAACCGGGTGATCTCGAACTCGAGTGCCTGAACCCTGGAACGCAGTCGGGTGACCTCGTCGAGCAGGCGCCGGTCGGGCGCCGCACCAACGTGGCCGTAGAGGGCCTTCGCCATATTGCGTCTCCTTGTAATGCGCTGCCGGAAAGGCCGGCCAACGCGCGCCCAACTCGTTCGCGACTACCTACCCGCAGGAACACGCGGGCATGCCTGGGCGCGACTGGCGACACCTATATAGTGTGCCGATGTCCCCCGTCTCGTCAAGTTGGACCGGGCGCAGATCACTCTCATGTCAACCGGTTTGCTTGCCGAGGGTCGCCGCGAGGCACGAACAAAGATCGCTGTTCGGACCTCTGAAGTTTAACTCCGCCTGGTCATCCGGCTACCACCTGCTGTCTTAGATCTTCCTTAGCCACGTTGCCCGGCCGACCCGGCCCCGCGTAGCGTCCGCACCGGCCCACCCCCAGATCCGAGCCGGAGGCGTACGAGTGCAGGGGCGAACCGAACGGAACGCCCACGGCGGCAGGGCGCAGCGGCACTCGGCACCGGAGAACTTCACCGGCCGGCACCGCGACGCGCGTCGGCTGCCCGGCCCGGTCGGACTGGCCACCGCGGTCACCCTGCTGCTGGTCATGTTCGGGGTCGGCGCCGCGGTGCTGCCGATCGGCCTCGCCAGCGCCCCCGACGCGGCCCCGACCGGCGGCGACCCGGCCGTCGAGGCGATCGGTGTCGGCGTCCTCGGCCCGGCACCCGCCCCGACCAGCGCCAGCCCGACGCCCAGCGCCCGACGGACCACCCCACCCCCCGCCCGCCCCACCCCGTCCCGTACGCCGAGCAAGGCGCCGAAGGCGACCAGCGCGGGCGCGGACAGCCGCGAGGCGCAGGTGGTCGAGATCGTCAACCGGGAACGGGCGGCGAACGGCTGCGGCTCCGTCTCGACGAACGACAAGCTGGCCGAGGCAGCCCGGCTGCACAGCGAGGACCAGGCCGCCCACGACAAGATGTCGCACGACGGCAGCGACGGCAGCTCGTTCGTCGACCGCGCCAAGGAGGCCGGGTACAACAACCCGATGAGCGAGAACGTCGCGATGGGGTACGCCAACCCGAACGCCGTGATGGACGGCTGGATGGACAGCCAGGGCCACCGGACGAACATCCTCAACTGCGACGCGAAGGCGATCGGGGTCGGGATCGCGGCCAACTCCGCCGGCCGGCTCTACTGGACCCAGATGTTCGGCACGGTGGCCTGACACCGATCCGCCGTCGATCCGGCCCCGGAAAGCCTGTCGGCTGGTCCCGGAAAGCCTGTCAGCCGGCCTCGGAGGGCGCGACCGGTGGCGTGACCGTGCCGTCACCCGTGCCGTACCGGCGGCTGGCTCGTTGGGACACAACGAGGGGGTGTGCTGCTCTTGACAACCGCGGCCCACTGATCCGTGCCCGGGCGGGCACCCGTACCCAGGTTCCGACCGGCACCACCGGCCGGAACCGGACACCTCGCCGCCCACTCACCGCAGCTACCGGCCACCGTCGCCCGTTCGCCCCGCTGCGCACTCCTGCTGGTGCTCGTCCTGCTGCTGCCGGCGCTGGCCGGATGCGTACCGCAGTGGGCCCGGCCGGTGCCGATCCCGCCGTGGCCGTTCGGCCCCACCCCCACCTGGCAGTGGCAGCTACGCGGTGAGTTCGACCCGAACGTGGACGCCGAGGTGTTCGTGCTCGACGCCTTCCGTACCCCGGTCGAGGACGTACGCCGGCTGCGCGAACGCGACCGCCGCCCGGTCTGCTACGTCAACGTCGGGACGTACGAGCGCGAGCGGCCGGACGCGGACCGCTTCCCGGAAACCCTGATCGGCGCACCCGCCGACGGGGTGGACGAGCGCTGGCTCGACATCCGGCAGTGGTCGGCGCTCGAACCGGTCATCGCCGACCGGTTCCGGCTCTGCTACGGCAAGGGCTTCACCGCGGTCATGCCGGCGAACATGGACGGCTACGCCCGGGAGTCCGGTTTTCCGCTCACCTTCGACGACCAGCTCGTGTTCAACCGACGGCTGGCCGCGCTGGCCCGGTCGACGAAACTGTCACCGGGGCTGACCAACGACCTCGAACAGGTGGTGGCGCTGGAGCCGTACTTCGACTTCGCGGTCAACGAGGAGTGCTTCCGCCGGGCCGAGTGCGACCAGTTGCTGCCGTTCGTCGAAACCCGCAAACCGGTCTTCCAGGTCGAGTACGACACCCTGGCCGACGACTTCTGCACCGCCGCGCAGGGCTACGGCTTCGCCACCATCCGCAAGGAACGCGACCTCACCGCCTGGCGTGAACTCTGCCCCGCCGTCCCTATCGCCCGCTGACCGCCGCCTGACCTCGGGGGCGGGGCTGGCAACGGGGGCAGCTGTACGACGAGCGGTTCATGAACGACTCCCGCCGGATCGCCGCGCCGCACCGGTTACAGGGCAAACCCTCCCGGCCGTACGCGTTCAGCGCCCGGTCGAAGTAGCCGCTCTCCCCGTTCACGTTCACGTACAGCGCGTCGAAGCTGGTGCCGCCCGCGGTCAGGGCCTCGCCGAGCACGTCCCGGATGTGCCCGAGCAGGCGGCGCGCGGCCGGCGCGGTGAGCGCGTCCGCGGGTCGGGCGCCGTGCAGCTTGGCCCGCCACAGGGCCTCGTCGGCGTAGATGTTGCCGACCCCGGAGATCAATGTCTGGTCCAGCAGGGCCCGCTTGATCTCGGTCCGCCTGCGGCGCAACGCGGTCACGAAGCCCTCGTCGGAGAAGGACGGGTCGATCGGGTCCCGGGCGATGTGCGCGATCTCCGCCGGCAGGCTCGCACCGCCCTCGGAAACCGACAGTCCGCCGAAGGTGCGCTGGTCGACGAAGCGCAGCTCCGGGCCGTTGTCGTCGAAACCGAACCGGATCCGCAGGTGCGTCTCGTCCGGCGTCTGCGCCGGTTGCAGCAACAACTGCCCGGACATGCCCAGATGTCCGATCACCGCGTCACCGCTGTCCAGCGGCAGCCACAGGTACTTGCCCCGCCGGCAGGCGTCGACCACGGTCCTGCCCGCGAGTACGGCCGCGAAGTGCGCGTCACCGGCCACGTGCCGGCGGATGGCACGCGGGTGGCGGACCTCTACGGTGGCGATCCGCCGACCGGTGACCCATTTCGCCAGGCCCTGCCGGACCGTCTCCACCTCGGGCAGCTCAGGCACTTCGTCACCTCACTCGGATCCGCCGGAAGCTCCGGCTCGGGCACGCCGCGAGCACCGGCTTCGGTACGCCGGATGCTTCGTTACGGCACGCGGTAATCGAGCGTACTCAGCGGGCGTCGCCGGTGCCGCCGACCTGTCCGTGGGGTCCGACAGTGTCCGTTTGCGCCTCCGGCGCGTCGGATCCGGTGGCCGACCCGGCCGCCCCGGCGACCGCCGGCTCGTCGACCGCCACCCCGTCGACCGTCGCACTGTCTACCGCCACCCCGTCAACCGCCACCCCGTCGACCGTCGCGCCGTCGACCGTCGCACTGTCTACCGTCGCGCCGTCGACCGTCGACTCCTCGGCCGCCGGTTCGGCGGGTTCGGCCGGCTCGGACAGGATCCGCCAGGCCGCCTCGGCGGCCCGCTGCTCGGCTTCCTTCTTGCTCCGGCCGTCCGCGCCGCCGTACCGCCGGCCGGCGACCACCACCCAGGCGGTGAACGTCTTCGCGTGGTCCGGCCCGGTGTCGTCGATCCGGTACTCCGGCACACCGAGGCCGAGCGCCGCGGTCAGCTCCTGCAGGCTGGTCTTCCAGTCCAGGGCCGCCCCGCGACCGGCCGACTCCGCCATCAGCGGGTCGAACAGCCGGTGGATCACGATTCCGGCGGTGTCCAGGCCGTACTGGAGGTAGATCGCGCCGAGCAGTGCCTCCAGCGTGTCGGCCAGGATGCTCGCCTTGTCCCGGCCACCGGTCGTCTCCTCGCCCTTGCCCAGCAGCAGGTACGGGCCGAGCCCGTCCGGACCGAGTCCCCGGGCCACGTCGGCCAGCGCCCGCATGTTCACCACGCTGGCGCGCAGCTTGGCGAGCTGCCCCTCGGGCAGGTCCGGGTGGTTGTGGAAGAGCGCCGCGGTGATGACCACACCGAGCACCGAGTCGCCCAGGAACTCCAGGCGCTCGTTGGTCGGCAGCCCACCGTTCTCGTACGCGAACGAGCGGTGGGTCAGCGCCCGCTCCAGCAGCTCCGGGTCGAGGCTGACGCCGAACGCGGCCTCCAGGTACCCGATCGGTGCGCGACGGCGCTTGTCGTTGGTCATCCGGTTACCTCGGTGTCGGTCATGGAGTCTCCTCGGTCCGGTCGTCCGCGCCATGACCGGTACGGCCGGTGGCCGTACTCCGCTCGGTCGTACGGCCGTCCCGGGTGTGGTCGGCGAGCAGCCCGGAGATCGCCGCGGTCGCACCGCGGCGGTGCAGGTGGGCGGCGAGTGCGATCCCGGAGGCGAGATCGTCGTCGCGTGCCGCGCCGTGGCAGACGACGACCGTACCGGCCACGCCGAGCAGGGCGGCGGCCCGGGGCGCCCCTCCGCTGGCCGGAGGCCCGCCGGCCATGGCGTACGCGCCCTCGATCCCCTTGAGCAGGATGTTGCCGGTGAATCCGTCTGTGACGATCACGTCGGCCCGGCTGCCGACGGCGACGTCGTACCCCTCGACGAGGCCGACGTAGTGCGCGCCCGGCGGCAGCGCGGCCAGGGCGAGCACCGGGTCGGCGGCGCGCCGGGCCCGGTCCCCCTTGCCCGCTTCGGTGCCGACGGAGAGCAGACCGACGCGGGGTTCGGTCACCCCGTGCACCACCGCGGCGTAGGCGGCACCGAGCACCGCGTGCCGGGCGAGGGTGCCCGGCCGGGCCTCGAGCGAGCCACCGACGTCGAGCAGCACGACCGGGCCGCCGAGTGCCGGCATGGTCGCGACCAGCGCCGGACGGCGCACCTGCGGCCAGCGCCCGAAACCGAGTACGGCGGCGGTGACGGTGGCGCCGGTGGGTCCGGCCGAGACGACGGCGTCGGCGGTCCCCTCGACGACCGCGGCCACCGCCGCCCGGACGGTCGTGTCGGCCCGGCTGACCCGCCTCGGGTCCTCGCTCATCGCGACCCCGTGCCGGACCGGCCGGACCGAGATCCGGTCCCGGTCGGCCGGGTGCAGAACGCCCAACAGCTCGTCGGCCGCCTCAGGCGGGCCGACGAGCAGCAGGTGTAGGTCGGGGTCGGCGCCGAACGCCCGCAGAGCGCCGTCAACCACGACGGCGGGAGCTCCGTCCCCGCCGAGGAGGTCGACGGCGATCCGCACGGTGCCCGGCTCCACTGGGACGCCGGCCGTCACGATACGGCTGGCGCCGGCGGGAGCCGGTGCACCGGGCAGTCGCCAGGGCGTGGGCGCCACCCGACCCGGGGTCGGGAGCGTCACTCGAATGCCGGTGTCAGACCTCGAGGACCTGGCGGCCGTTGTAGGTGCCACAGACACTGCACGCGGCGTGCGGCAGCTTCGGCGACTTGCACTGCGGGCACGCCACGGTGGCGACCACCGTGGCCTTCCAGTTCGCCCGGCGGGACCGGGTGTTGCTGCGCGACATCTTGCGCTTCGGGACGGCCACGGTTCCTACTCCTCTTTACGGGTCAGTTGCGTCAGGCCCGCCCAGCGCGGGTCGATCTGCTGGTGGCTGTGGTCAGCCGGCAGCTCGTCCCAGTGCACCCCACAATCGGTGCACAGTCCCGGGCAGTCCTCTCGGCACAGCGGGTTCGTCGGTAGTGCAAGCACCACCGCGTCCCGCAGCGCCGGCTCCAGGTCGATCAGGTCGCCCTGCATGCGGCCCACCTCGTCCTCCTCGGTCGTCTCGTCCGTGGTGCTGTTCGCGTACGCGTACAGCTCCTGGATCGTGACGACCACGGAGTCGTCGATCTGGCGCAGGCAGCGACCACACTCGCCCTGCACGGCCCCGGAGACGGTCCCGGAGACGTATACGCCCTCGGACACCGACTGGAGGCTCAGGTCGAGACTCAGGTCCGTGCCCTCCGGCACGCCGACCATCTCCACGCCGAGGTCCGCCGGCGCCTTTACCACCCGCGTGACCGTACGCAACGCACCAGGCCGACGCGGCAGTTCCCTCGTGTCGAGGACCAGCGGCGACCTGGGATCGAGTTGGCTTGGCGTGTGTTTGGGCATAATCAGACTCCGGCCTGTTGGAGGCCGACGAAACAGGTTACCTGGGCAGCGGCCCGGGCGTCGAACCGGGGCACCGGGAAGCGCACTCCGCGCTCAACGGCCCGCCGTAGCCCGGCGGTTCCCCCCGCCCGTTCGTCGGTCGGTGATGGTGACGATCAGAACGGCAGCGGGCGTTCGCTCTCCTCGCCGGCGAAAGTGCCGATCTCACGCAGGGCGTGCATCTTGTCCCGGCCCCGCTCGATCGAGGCGAGCGCGCGGGTGAGGAACTGTTCGAAGTTGGCCAGCGCCGTGTCCACGTAATCGTCCACCTCCGCGCGCAGCCGCTGCGACTCGGCCCGCGCCTCGGCGATGATCCGGGCGCCCTCGTGCTCGGCCGAGACGGTGATCTCGTTCACCGAGACGAGGCGGGCGTGTTCCGCCTCACCCTCGCTGATGATCCGGTCCGCCTCACGCCGGCCGGCGTCCATGATCTTGTCCCGCTCGTCGAGCAGCGCGGCCGCCCGGCGCAGGTCGATCGGCAGCTCGCCGCGGAGCTCGTCGAGAGCCGCGATGAAGTCCGCCCGGTCGACCATGCAGTTGGTACGCGACATCGGGACGGAGCGTGCCGTCTCCACGATGTTGATGAGTTCGTCGATGCGGTCGAGCGGGTCCACCGGTACCTCACTCCTGTCGTTCGTCTGCCGACCTACATGATGCGGCGTCCAACCGGGTTGCTGCTCAACCAATGATGCGGTGCCCGAGGGACAAGGGGACCAAACTCCCCGGCGTGGCGCGGAGCACACCCGCCCCCGCTGCGGTAGACACGCTCGGCCGTCGGCGGGGATCGATCCCCACCGACGGCGGTGGTCAGGCCGGGGCGGTGTTGTTCAGCCGCTCGCGCAGCGCTCGGCGTACCAGGTCGGGCACGTGCGGGGAGACGTCGCCGCCCCACTTGGCGACGTCTTTGACCAGGCTCGAGGAGAGGAACGAGTAGAGCGGGTTGGTCGGCATGAAGAGCGTCTCGACGCCGGCCAGCCCGATGTTCATCTGCGCCATCTGCAGCTCGTAGTCGAAGTCACTCACCGCCCGGATGCCCTTGACCAGGACCGACGCGTCCTGGGCCCGGCAGAAGTCGACCAACAGGCCGCGGAACGACGCCACCCGGACGTTCTCGTACGACGAGGTCACCTCGCGCAGCATCGCGATCCGCTCGTCGACGGTGAACAGCCCGCTCTTGGACTGGTTGATCAGCACGCCGACGATCACCTCGTCGAAGAGTCGACTGGCCCGCCCGATGATGTCGAGGTGGCCGTTGGTGACCGGGTCGAACGAGCCGGGACAGACCGCACGTCTCATGATCCGCGACCGTACCAAAGAGTGGTCTCTCCGTAACGCCGACCGCGCTCGACAGTGATCCCCTGCACCTCTTCCAGGGGACCGGTACGCGTCGACCGCTCGATCACGACCACCCCGTCCGGGGCCAGCCAGCCGTGCTCGACCAGGGCGGTCAGCATCAGGGTGATCTCCTCGTTCGGCACCGCGTACGGCGGATCGGCGAAGATCACGTCGTACGGGCCACCGTCGGGGCCACCGGCGAGCACCTGGGCGACCTTCCCGGTGACCAGCCGCGCCGCCGGGGTGGCCCGCAGGGTGGCGAGGTTGTCGCGGGCGATCCGGGCCGCCCTCGGGTCGGCCTCGACCAGCAGTACGTGCACCGCCCCGCGGGAGAGCGCCTCCAACCCGACCGCGCCGGAACCGGCGTACAGGTCGGCGAAGCGGGCACCGTCCAGTTCGACCTGGGTGTCGAGCGCGCTGAAGAGCGCCTCGCGTACCCGGTCGGAGGTGGGCCGGGTGGACGCACCCGGCGGCGCGACGATGCGCCTCCCACCGAAGCTGCCCGCCACGATCCGGGTCACTGTGAACTCCCGCTCTGCACACGGAAACGGTACGCCGACGATCTCGGCAGGCCCGGCAACACCACTCATTGACCATCAGGGACCTGTTGAACACGCGGCGTCGATCAAACATCTCAAGTTGGCAACAGGATTTGCCGAATGATCTCAAGACTGTCTCAATACGCCCGTAATCGGTAGTGTCTCGCGCTGTGCCGGCTCTGATTGGCCGGTGCGCGGCGTTGGGGAGGCGCCACTGCGGGTCGCGCCACTTTGCGGCAGTGATCGCCCGCGCTTTCCCACGTCGTGCCCTGACGTATTTACCCCTCAGGAGTACGCGTGACCCATCCCAAGCTGTCGCTCCGGCGACCGCTCGCCATCCTCGGGGCCACCTTCGTCGGCCTCGCCGCGACGTTCGCTGTCGCCGCCCCCGCGAGCGCGCACGCTGGCGCCCTGACAGGCACCCACCGCTGTGACACCGAAACCGGTGAATGGGTCGTCAACTGGACCGTCCTGAACGACATGGACACCAAGAAGGCCAAGGTCAAGAAGGTCGACCCGCTGACCCCTGCGGGCACCACGCTCACCGGCGACATCAAGGTGGACGCCCAGGTTCCGGTACGGGTCGGCAGCATGGCTGACCAGAACAACTGGGGCAGGTTGCAGGGCGAGCAGCGCGTGCCCGCCAGCGAGAAGTCGGCAAGCCTGTCGGTCCAGCTCACCTGGCCGCAGTTCTCGGGCAAGCCCACCTACTCGAAGACCATCACCTTCGAGGGGACCTGCGCCAAGCCCACCCCGCCCACCACCCCGGCGACCCCGACCCCGTCGGCCACCCCGACCAAGCCGCAGGAGGTGACCAAGCCGACCGCGAGCTTCTCCTCGGACTGCGACGGCACGGTCACCGTCATCCTGAACAACGGCAAGGACGCCACCGTCCCGGTCGAACTGGTCGTCTCGGCCAAGGACTTCAGCAAGACCGTCTCGGTCAAGCCGAACAGCAACAGCGAGCCGATCGTCGTACCCGCCGGTGCCGGGACCATCAAGGTCACCGAAAAGGGCAAGGCGGTTGGCGACGCGTATACCTGGAAGGAGTCGGCCGACTGCGTCCCCCCGGGCGAGCCGACCGGAAACTTCGGTTCCACCTGTGACGAACTGCTCTTCGAGGTCAGCAACCCGGAGAACGGCAAGACCGTGACCGTCACCTTCACCCCGAACAAGGGCGAGCCGAAGACGATCACCGTCGAGCCGGGCAAGACCGAGACGGCGAAGTTCCCCGGCGAGGAGGGCCTGACCGTCACGCCGAGCAGCGAGGGCATGGAGGACACCACGCCGGTCGCGTGGGAGAAGCCGGCCGATTGCACGAGCGGCACGGGTGCCGGCGAGGGCGACCTGCCGCTGACCGGTGCTGCCGCCGGTGGCATCGCCGCCGCCGCGGCCGTCCTGCTCGCCGCGGGCGCCGTGCTCTTCGTGGTGGCCCGTCGCCGCCGGGTCCGCTTCACCGCCTGATCCGTGTGACCGTTCCACCGCGCACCTGAACCAAGAGTCCGAGGGCGCGTCGACCAACCGGTCGACGCGCCCTCGGCATTTTCGTCGCAGAATCGACCGACCACTTCGGATGATCGACGCCGATCACTCTGAGCAGTCGGGTCGGTACGGAAATGCAGAACATGTACCTGGATGCAAATTCCCGAGGAACTTCGCACCACGTCGACTATCTCGAATGAATAACAGAATCCTTAACTGCTGCTCAAGGCTGTTGCTGCTCCGTCGACATCGCTAAGGTCGGGCGCTGTGCCGGTGCGAATTTGCCCGGCGTACGACGTCGGGGAGGCGTCAACGCGGGTCGCGCCCTAATTCGGCAGCGACCGTTCCCGCCACTCCTCGTCGTGTCCTGAAGCTTTCACCCCTCAGGAGTCACGCGTGATCCGTCCCAAGCTGTCGTTCCGGCGGCCGCTCGCCGTACTCGGGGCCACCTTCGTGGGCCTCGCGGCCGCAGTCGCCGTAGCCGCTCCCGCCAGTGCCCACATCTCCGTGCCCTCCGGCAGCGCCGTCTGCGACACCAAGACCGGCGAGTGGGTGGTCACCTGGAAGGTCGAGAGCACCCTGCACTTCAATTCCGACACGTTCAAGCTGCACTACATCCGCACGACCCCGAAGGACGCTCCGATCGACGGCATCGTCCGCAACAAGGACTACCCGGTCGACGCCCCGATCGTGGGTACCCAGCGGGTTCCCGGCACCACGACCAAGGCCGAGCTTGACGTGAAGGCCACCTGGAGCGACGGCTTCCGCGAGCAGGACCTCCGCGAGGGCAACGTGACCCTGGAGGGGACCTGCGACAAGGACACCCCGGAGCCCACTCCGTCGGCGTCACCCACCCCCACCCCCACGCCGACCACGACGCCGACGACCCCGCCGGCCAAGGTGAGCAGCCCTAACGCGTCCACCTCGTCCGCTTGCGACGGCACCGTCGCGGTGACCCTCAGCAACGGCGAGGACGCCACCGCGGACGCCGTGCTCCGGGTCAAGGCCACCGGCTTCGACAAGACCTACACGCTGAAGCCCGGCACCAGCAAGGACGACATCGTCGTACCGGCCAATGCCGGCGAAATCAAGATCACCGAGGGTGACAAGCAGGTCGGTGAGACCATCACCTGGGCCGAGCCGGAGAACTGCGTCGAGCCGGGCGAGCCGGTGGGCGGCTACGAGTCCACCTGCGAGGAACTCATCTTCATGATCAGCAACCCGGAGGACGGCGAGCCGGTCACCCTGACGCTCACCCCCAGCACGGGTGAGCCGAAGACCCTGACCGTCGCGCCGGGCACGACCGAGACCGCGAAGTTCCCGGCTTCGGAGGGCCTGACCGTCACCCCGAGCGCCGAAGGCCTCGACGACACCACGCCGATCGCCTGGGAGAAGCCCGAGGACTGCGGGGGCGGTGGCGGCGGTCTGCCGGTCACCGGTGCCGCGGCCGGTGGCATCGCCGCCGGTGCCCTGGTGCTGCTCGCCGTCGGTGTCGTGCTCTTCGTGGTGGCCCGCCGTCGCCGGCTGACCTTCACCGCCTGATCCTGCCGACGCAGGTGAACTGAACCAACAACAGCTCGCGGGCGTACTGACCATCCGGTCGGTGC
Organism: Micromonospora sp. NPDC049523; assembly: GCF_040676775.1. Classification (NCBI taxonomy): domain Bacteria; kingdom Bacillati; phylum Actinomycetota; class Actinomycetes; order Micromonosporales; family Micromonosporaceae; genus Micromonospora; species Micromonospora sp. NPDC049523. Next base: position 25,170 of record NZ_JBFAPP010000022.1, read on the forward strand.
GCCCGCGAGTTTCTGTCGGGTCAGCCCTTTTCCAGGTACTCCGCGCGTTCCTCGTCCACCAGGGCGGCCACCGAGGCGGCGAGCGCCGGATGACCGGCAAGCTCCGGGTCCTCGTCGACCAGCGTGATCGCCTCGGCCCGCGCATCCCGGATCAGGTCGGTGTCGCGCAGCAGCGAGAGCAGCCGCAGGTGGGAACGGCGACCGGACTGGGTGGCGCCGAGCACGTCACCCTCGCGGCGCTGCTCCAGGTCCAGTTCCGCCAGCCGGAAGCCGTCCGAGGTGGAGGCGACCGCGTCCAGCCGCTCACGGGCCGGCGTACCCTCCAGGGCCTCGGAAACCAGCAGGCAGAGCCCGGCGGCCGAACCCCGGCCCACCCGGCCGCGGAGCTGGTGCAACTGGGAGACGCCGAACCGGTCGGCGTCGAGCACGACCATCACGGTGGCGTTCGGTACGTCCACACCCACCTCGACCACCGTCGTGGCGACCAGCACGTCCAGGTCCCCGGCTGCGAAGGAGCGCATCACCGCGTCCTTCTCGTCCGCCGGCAGCCGGCCGTGCAGCACCCCGATCCGCAGCCCGTGCAATGGCCCCTCGGCCAGCAGCGGCGCCACCTCGGTCACCGCCAGCGGAGGGCGCTTCGCGGACTCGTCCGCCGGTGCCTCCTCGGCCGACGCCGGGCCGTCGCCGATACGCGGGCAGACCACGTACGCCTGGTGTCCGGCGTTGACCTCCTCACGCAGGCGGCGCCAGGCCCGGTCCAGGAACGCCGGCTTCTCCGAGGCCGGAACCACGTGCGAGGCGATCGGCGAACGCCCGCGCGGCAACTGGGCCAGGGTGGAGATCTCCAGGTCGCCGTAGACGGTCATCGCGACCGTGCGGGGGATCGGGGTCGCGGTCATCACCAGCACGTGCGGCGGCTGCTCGGCCTTGGCCCGCAACGCGTCGCGCTGCTCGACCCCGAACCGGTGCTGCTCGTCGACCACCACCAGCCCCAGGTCGGCGAAGTCGACCCCCTCGTACAGCAGGGCGTGGGTGCCCAGCACGATGCCGGCGCGGCCGGCGGCGACCTCTTCCAGCGCGGCACGCCGGGCCGCCGCGCCGAGCGACCCGGTGACCAGCGCGACCCGCGTCCCGGCCGGGTCGCCGTCCAGCTCACCGGCACGGCCGAGCGGTCCGAGCAGGTCGAGCATGCCCCGGTAGTGCTGGGCGGCGAGCACCTCGGTCGGCGCCAGCAGCGCCGCCTGTCCCCCGTCGTCGACCACCTGGAGCATGGCCCGCAGCGCGCAGACGGTCTTGCCCGAGCCGACCTCGCCCTGCAACAACCGGTGCATCGGGTGCGCGGTGGCGAGGTCGGTGGCGATCTCCTCGCCGACGGCCCGCTGACCCTCGGTCAGTTCGTAGGGCAGGCGCGCGTCGAAGGCGGCGAGCAGGCCGGCGTCGCGGGGTGGCCGGGGTCGCGCCGGCCACGCCGCCGCGCGGTGCTTGCGCTGCACCAACGTCAGCTGTACGGCGAACGCCTCGTCCCACTTGAGCCGGTGCCGGGCCCGGTACAGGTCCTCCTTGGTCGCCGGCCGGTGGATCTCCCGCAGGGCGGAGCCGAGCCCGACCAGGTTGCGGCTGGCCCGCATGGTCGCCGGCAGCGGATCCTCCGGCATGGTCACCGTGTCCAGCACCACCCGGACACAGCGGGCGATCACCCAGGTCGGCACCGCCGCCGCGGCCGGGTACACCGGGATCAGCGCACCGGCGAACTCCTCGACCTCCTCGGCGGCTGCCACCTCACCGTCGGCCACGCCCTCGCCGAGCAGGACGTACTCGGGGCCGTTGAGCTGCCGCTTGCCGCGGAACTCGGTGACCTTCCCGGCGAACAGCCCCCACCGGCCGGCACGCAGCTCCCGCTCCCGCCAGGCCTGGTTGCCGAAGAAGGTCAGGGTCAGGGTGCCGCCGGAGGAGTCGCCGACGATCACCTCCAGCAGGTTGCCGCGCCGCTGCCGCATCGGTCGGACCGTGGTGCGCTGCACCTGGCCGAGCACGGTGACCTGCTCGCCGATCTCCAGCGACCGGATGTCGGTGTGCTCGCCGCGCTCGTCGTACCGGCGGGGGAAGTGGTAGAGCAGGTCACCGACCGTGTGCAGGTCGAGGTGACTGGCGAGCGCCTTGGCCGTCTTGTCACCGAGCGGCGTCTTGAGCGGCGTGTCGGGCGTCAGCTTCAGCGGCGTGTCAGGCGCCGCCTTTGACGGTGTGTCAGGCGTCAACGGCTCGGTCATGCCTTCTCTCCGCTCGGTCATTCGATCCCCACCAGCAGCGGGTAGAACGGCTGCCCGCCGGGATAATCGTGCACCTCCACGAACGGCCAGCGGCGCGATACGTGTGCTCGTACGGAGTCGGCGAGTCCGGCCGGCGCGTCGGCACCGAGCAGCAGGGTGACCAGTTCGCCGCCGCCACCGAGCATCCGGTCGAGCAGCCCGGCGCAGGTCGGCACCAGTTCGCTGCCGATCAGGTGCACCTCGCCCTCGACCAGCGCCAGTACGTCACCGGGCTGGCACCGGCCGGCCACCGTCAGCGCCTCCCGGGTGGCGTAACAGACCTCGCCGTACCGGCACGCCCCGGCCGCCTCGGCCATCGCGATGACGTCGTCCTCGAACCGGCGCCCCGGGTCGCGTACGGCGAGCGCCGCCAGTGCCTGCACAGGTGAACGGGTCGGCACCACGCTCACCCTGACCCCGTGGCCGTACGCCTCCTTGGCGGCGGCGTTCGCCACCGCCTGGGTGTTCGGGTCGTTGGGCAGCACCACCACCTTGGCTGCCCCGGTGGACCGGATCGCGCTCAGCAAGTCCAGGGTCGACGGGTTGCCCCGGACCACGGTGGCGCCCTCGGCGGTGAGGAGTTCGGCCAGCCCCGCACCGTGCGCCACCACCACCGCAGCCCGGCCCTGCGGGCGGGACGGCTCGGCCACGGCCGCTTCCCCGACCGGCACACCGCTGCCCTGGTCGGCGAAGCGCACGACCGTGATGTGGTACGGCCGGCCGGCGGCGACCCCCGCCTCCACGGTCGCGCCGACGTCGTTGACGTGTACGTGCACGTTCCAGGTGGTCACCGCACCGGGTGCGGCGTCGTCGCCGACCACCACCAGCGAGTCACCGAGCCCGGCGAGCACGGCCCGCATCCGCTCCACCGCGGCCGGCTCGGCGTCGAGCAGGAACTGCACCTCGTAGGCGTACGTCTCGGCGCCGGTTTCGCGGACGGCGGTGACCGGCGGGGCCGGCACGGGCGGCGGCGGGGTGGGCGCGGCTCGGCTCGGGGCCGCACCGGTGACCACCTCGACCAGCGCGTCGAGCAGCAGACAGAGGCCGCGCCCACCGGCGTCGACCACCCCGGCGCGGGCCAACGCCGGCAACTGCTCGGGGGTACGCGCCAACGCGTCCGCGGCAGCGTCCGCCGCGGCCCGCGTCACCTCGCCCAGGTCGTCGCTGTCGAGGCGTACCGCCGCCTGCGCCGCTGCCGCCGCGACCGTCAGCACGGTCCCCTCGACCGGCACCGCCACCGCCGCGTACGCCGCCGTGCTGGCCGTCCCGAGCGCGCGTGCCAGGTCCCGTCCGCGTACCGCCGTCGAGGTGGCGAGGGCGTCGGCCAGGCCGCGCAGGATCTGCGAGACGATCACGCCGGAGTTGCCCCTCGCGCCGAGCAGCGCCCCCCGTGCCATCAACCGCAGCACCCGCCCGTGCGGGCTCTGCGGGACCGGCCCGGTGTTCTGCTCGCCCGTCTGCGTGGCCTCGGGTGAGTTGTCCAGGTCGAGCGCCAGCGCCTGCTGTGCCGAGGTGAGGGTGAGCACCAGATTCGTGCCGGTGTCACCGTCGGGCACCGGGTAGACGTTCAGCTCGTCGATCTCCGCCTGGTGCCGTTTGAGTGCCGCCAGCCCGCCCGCGCACCACCGCCGGACAGCGGCGGCGTCGAGGGTGTCCAGCACGGCGTGAAGCCTACTGGTGGCCCCCGACGCCCGCCCGTCGCCGCGACGGCCGCCCGAGTAAGGGCCGCTTGTTATCGTTTGTCGCCCGGTACGAGCCCCTTCCTGACGCCCGGAACGGGCCCTTCCTGACGGCTCGACGAGCGGGTGGGTGGAGCCGATTCGCCGGCCGAGCAGGGCATCGGGTAACCTGACGAGGTTGCCCGGACAGCACCCTGCCGGCAACTTCATGAACGATCAATCCCAGGAGTATCCCGTGGCTAGCGTGTGCGACGTCTGTGGCAAGGGGCCGGGCTTCGGCCACAACGTTTCCCACTCGCACCGGCGGACCAACCGCCGCTGGAACCCGAACATCCAGACCGTGCGCACCCCGGCCGGTGGCGGCAACACCCGCAAGATGCAGGTCTGCACCTCCTGCATCAAGGCCGGCAAGGTCGTCCGCGCCTGACGCGTTCGCCGCGTCCCCCCGGTCCGGCACCCCACCGAACCACCCAAGCATCAGCCGTCGGGTCCCCCAGGACCCGACGGCTACTTGCGTACCCCTCCCACATCCCTCCCCCATGCGACGAAGCCCCTCTTGTGGAGAATGAGGGGCTTCATCCGCCGGAATGACCACTCATTCTCTACAGGAGTGGCGGCCTCTGCAGGAGTGGCTCGCGGGAGGGGTCAGAGGGGGCGGGCGAAGGAGAGGGTGCCGGGTTCGTTGCGGTAGTAGCCGAAGTTCTCGATCTGGACGTAACCGCAGGCCTGGTACATCGCGATCGCCTCGGGCTGCTGGTCGCCGCACTCCAGGATGAGCCGCTTGCGCCCGTACTCGCGGGCGGAGCGCTCCACCGCGGTCAGCACCGCGCGGGCCACCCCCCGACCCCGAGCCGCCGGGGTGGTGTACATCCGCTTCAGCTCGGCCGTGTCGCCCGCGTCGCCGTGGCTGCGCCAGCCGGCGCAGCCGACCGGCTCCCCACCCCGGTACGCGACCAGGAACGCCCCGGACGGCGCCTCGAACTCGGCCGGCTCGACCGGTGTGTCGTCACCGCTGCCGCCGTACCGCTTGCCCAGGTCGGCCAGGGCGTCGGCCACGAGTTGCTGGGCAACCAGCGAGTCGTAGCGCACCACGCGGATCTCGATCTCACTCACCCGTAAAGGGTACGGCCGCAGCCGTCCCTTACTGATCCGGATCCCGGTCGCGAAGATCTCACCGGAGAACGGTTATCCACCGGACCTCGCCGGTTACCGGAAGTGGTCCCAGCCGGCCGGACCCTTGTACGCCTTCCCGTCGACGGTCAGCCCGCTCCCGTCGACCACTCGCCCGATCACCCGCCAGTCGTCCGGCAGCGCCAGGTGCGCCGGGAAGGTGGCGGCCAGGGCGTGGTCGTCCCCACCCCCGAGCACCCAGGCGTACGGGTCGACACCGAGGGCGTGCGCCGCGTCCCGCATCTGCGCGGGAACCTCGAAGGCAGCGGTGCGCAGGTCGATGCCGACCTCGCTGGCCGTGGCCACGTGCCCGAGGTCGGCGAGCAGCCCGTCCGACACGTCGATCATCGAGGTGGCGCCGAGCCGGGCGGCCTGCGGTCCGGCCCGGTACGGCACCTCCGGCCGCCGGTACGCCTCCACCAGCAGTTTCGGCGTACGGAATCCGCGCGAGAGCACGGTGTAGCCGGCTGCGGCGTACCCGATCCGGCCGGCGAGGGCGACCACGTCGCCGGGCCGGGCGCCGCTGCGCACGACGGGCGCCCGGCCGCCCAGGTCACCGAGGGCGGTGACGGCGATGGTGAGCGTCGGGCTCGACGACATGTCGCCGCCGACCACACTCGCCCCGACCAGCGCCGCCTCCGCGCCGAGCCCGTCCGCGAGTTCCTCGGCCCAGCGCACCTCCAGGTCCGGCGGGATGCAGAGCGCGACCAGCAGCGCGGTCGGCAGGGCGCCCATGGCGGCGATGTCGGCGAGGTTCGCGGCGGCGGCCCGGTGCCCGACATCGACCGCCGAGGACCAGTCCCGCCGGAAGTGTCGCCCTTCGACCAGTACGTCCGTCGAGGCGGCGACCCGCCCGTCCGGTGCGGCCACCACGGCGGCGTCGTCCCCCGGCCCCAGCAGCACCGACGGTCCGCTGCCCAGCCGGGCGGTGACCCGGGCGATCAGACCGAACTCACCAGCTTTGGCCACGCTCACGCGCCGACCCCGGCATCGCACGTCGGGCGGTGTCCCGTCACACGACACCAACCGATCCGCTCGCTCCGCACGCTCACTTGCGCCTCCCTTGACCACCGGTGGGGATCCGACCCACTCCGTACGGTATTTTCACGGTCGAGCCGCTCGGCGGCGGACGGAGGTCGGGTCGTGGTCCAGGCGTACATCCTCATCCAGACCGAGGTCGGAAGGGCGCGTGACGTGGCCGCGCAGATCACGGATATCTCCGGCGTGGTCCGGGTCGATGCCGTGACCGGGCCGTACGACGTGGTCGTTCTCACCGAGGCGCACACGGTCGACGAGTTGGGCAAGATGATCGTCAGCAAGGTCCAGTTGGTGCCCGGCATCACCCGTACCCTGACCTGCTCGGTGGTGCGGCTCTAGATGGCAGCGCCCGTTCCCGTACCAACCGAACCGAACGAACCGAACGGATCCGACGTGGCAGACGGATCCGACGTGGCAGACGGATCCGGAGTGGCAGACGACGGCCGCGCGGCGGTCGGGCCCGTGGGGCCGGACCGCTCGGGGCGGCAGGCGGCGATCTGGGCGACCGTGGTCGCGCTGCCGCTGACCGTGCTCGTGGCGCTGTTCGCCTTCGGGCGGCTGGCACCCGACTCCGATGCTGCCGCCAATCCGACCCCGTCGGCCACCTCGTCCACCCCGCGGGTGCAGTCCACCGCACCGGTCCCGGTGGCCGCGGTGCCGCTCGGCGAACGGGCGGCCACGGTCTGCCGGGCCCTGCTCAGCCGGCTTCCGGCGAGCCTGGGCGAGCTGGCCCAGCGGCCGGTCACCGCCGGCCCGGAGCAGAACGCCGCGTACGGCGACCCCGCGGTCACCGTGGCCTGCGGCACCCCGCTCCCCTCGTTCCCACCGACCGACCAGGTCTGGGTGGTGAACTCGGTCTGCTGGCACGCGCAGCAGCAGACGGACGCCACGGTGTTCGTCACCGTGGACCGCGAGGTGCCGGTGCAGGTCACCGTGCCCCGCGGTTACGACCCGCCGCTGCAGTGGATCGCACCGGTCGCCGAGCCGGTGGTCGCCGCCGTCCCGTCCGCCGAGACGAAACCGACCGGCTGCACCTCCTGAGCCGCCCCCGCCACCCACACGGTCAGCGCAGGCCGGTGCCGCGGCGCAGCGCGGTACGGATCAACCGGTCGACCAGCTTCGGGTACTCCAACCCGGCCGCCGCCCACATCTGCGGGAACATCGAGGTCGAGGTGAAGCCCGGCATCGTGTTGATCTCGTTGAGGTAGATGTCCAGGTCGGGCGTGACGAAGAAGTCGACCCGGGCGAGGCCGGCGCAGTCCAGTGCGGTGAAGGTTCGGCAGGCGTACTCCTGGACCTGGCGGGTGACCCGGTCGGGCAGCCCGGCGGGGATGTCGTACTCGCAGGCGTCGCCGAGGTACTTGGCCTCGAAGTCGTAGAACTCGCGGTCGTTGGCCACCCGTACCTCGGCCAGCAGGGATGCCTCGGGGCCGCCCCCGGCTTCGCCCTCCAGCACCCCGCACTCGATCTCCCGGCCGACGATCGCCGCCTCTACCAGCACCTTCACGTCGATCTGGCGGGCGGTGACGATCGCCGCATCGAGGTCTGCCCAGTCCGAGACCTTGGTGATGCCGTACGACGATCCGGCCCGGGAGGGCTTGACAAAAACCGGCAGGCCGAGCCGTTCCTTGTCCTCCTCGGTGAGCGTCATCCCGCTGCGCAGCACCACGTACGGGCCGGTGGGGATGCCCTCGGCCACGGCGAGCTTCTTGGTGAACTCCTTGTCCATGGCGGCGGCCGAGGCGAAGACACCCGATCCGACGTACGGGATGCCGGCCATCTCCAGCAGGCCCTGGATGGTGCCGTCCTCGCCGTACGCGCCGTGCAGGGCGGGGAAGACCAGGTCGATGTCGGCCAGCGCGGCGGGACCGTCGGTGGGGTCGAGCACCATCAGGCCGCTGCCGGTCGGGTCGGCCGGCAGCACGACGGCGGTTCCGGCGCTCGCGGTGATCTCAGGAAGATTACGGTCAGTAATGACCAATTGCTGTGGGTCACCACTGGTCAGCACCCATTCTCCGGCTTTGGTGATCCCCACGGGCACCACCTCGTATTCGTCCGGATCCAAGGCGTTGATGATGCTTCCGGCGCTCACGCAGGAGATCGCATGCTCCGTGCTACGACCGCCGAAGACGACTGCGACGCGGGTCTTCCGTGGGCTTGTCACGCGGGTGACCCTACTCTGCGTGGCCGCCGCGCGGGTCGATAGGCCGGGAGTTCGATCAAGGCCCCAGGCTCACCCGGAGCGATGGTATGGGGCGGTCCGCAAACCTCTGCCGTACGGGCACGCGAAGCGCGATTGCGCGGAGTCGCGGTCACGGCCGTAAAGCGCGGTTGCGCGGAGTCGCGGTCACGGTCGCGACGTGCGGTTCCGCGGACCCGCCCCGGGGCTCTCGGCCAGGCGGGCACCAGCCGGTGCCCCGGGGCGGCGCGGGCCAGGGTCACGGTGGTCGGGGACCTCGACCACCGGGAACCCCGGCATTCAGTGTGGTTCGGGAGATCGCCGTCCGACGGCGATGACTTTGACCCGTTGCCGTCCGGCCCGGACCATGCCGAGCGCGGCGAACGCGCCGGCGATCCGGTCCGCGGCGTCCCGGCTGGTGGCGCCGACCACCTGGCGGCGGCGCTCCGGCTCCACCCGCTCGTTGCGCCCCTCCATGCCGAGTGGACGGACGTCGGTGAGGACGACGAGATAACGGGTCACCACGGGCGGTCTACCGGCGCCGATCGAGCGGACCGACCGGCACGGCCGGGTCGGCACGGGTGCGGTTGCCGCTGCAGGGATTGCGGCCTGCGCGGGGACCGGGACGGCGGCAGGCGCCGCGACGGTCGCGGCGGCCGGGGAGGTCGCGGGCACCGGAGCCGGTGCCGGTGCGGTTGCGGGCATGGAAACGAGCGCGATTGCGGGCACTGGTCCTGCTCCTCGTCCTGGTCAGCCGGCATGGCGGGCCACCGCCTCGGGTTCGGCCGTGGTGCCGGCCAGGCCGCCGGAACGGTCCCGGCAGACGTATGCCAGGTCGGCATGGATCCACGCGCCGTCGTTGTCTCGCAGCACCGGCCGCGTACACCATCGGCAACGCGAAACACGAGGCCAACAGGGGGTCGCTGTCATCCGACACCTCCGGTTCCGCGGCGGTGGGGCACACGGCGGCCGGGTACGGGGGAGTCCCCGACCACCGTGCGCCTCATTCCCCTTTCCGTCACTCGCCGCCACCGTCGACACGACCACCGGCAGCGAGGACGCCAACACAGGTTGCCATCCGTGAAAGCGTGAATGCAACTCTCATGGGCGATCTCTCATGCACACTTTCTCGCCGACCTGTGTCAAACTCGCTCCATGGCACCGAAGACCGCCCGCGCCCGCCGCCTCGGCATCGCCCTCAGGTCCTATCGCGAGGCTGCTGGGCTGACCCTCGAACGCGCGGCCGAGGAGATCAACAGCACCCGCAGCACGTTGTCCAGATACGAGAACGCACTCAGCCTGCCCAGCCCGGCGACCGTCCGTGCCCTGCTCACGCACTACAACGTGGACGAAGACGGGCTGAAGGGCACGATCGAGTTGGCCAAGGAGGCCAAGAAGCCCGGCTGGTGGGTGTCGTACTCGTACCTGCTGGACCGCAGGACCGCGGACTTCATCGCGTTGGAGTCCGAGGCGACCTACATCCAGTCCTTCGAACCGTCCCTGGTGCCGGGGCTGTTGCAGACCCCGGACTACATCCGGGCGATCATGCTCGGCGGCCCGCACATCCTCACCGACGACGAGATCGAGGGACGGGTCCAGTTCCGCCTCAACCGCCAGAAGCGGCTGGCCGCCACCCCCGAGCCGCTGGTCCTGGACGCGGTGATCGACGAGGTGGCGCTGATGCGCAGGGTCGGCGGCGACGACGTCTGGGCGGAGCAGCTAGAACACCTGATCAAGATCTCCGAGATACCGCACATCACGATCGGGGTGATCCCACTCAGCGCCGGCTACCACCGCGGCACCAGGGGATCACTGCACATCCTCGAATTCGGCCCAGAGGATCAACCCTTGGCCTCGGTCGAGACTGTCGCGGGACAACTCTCCTTCGACACCACGCCCGAGCTGGACACCTGCACGAAGATCATGCAGCACCTGCGCACCGTGGCCCTGAGCCCGGAGGAGAGCTGCAAGCTGATCTCCAACCTCCTGAAGGGACGGTAGACACATGTCCGCTCCAACCACCACCACGATGGCCGCTTTCGCGACCGCCGCCTGGCGCAAGAGCAGCCGCAGTGGCGACCAGGGTGCCTGCGTGGAGTTCGCCGTCACCACCGAGGCGATCGGGGTCCGGGACTCGAAGGATCCGGGCGGCCCGATCCTGACCTTCCCGGCTGCCGCCTGGTCGGCGTTCGCCGGTGCCGTACCGGCCGGCCCGATCATCGACTGACGAGCCGCACCGGCACCTGAACGACCACGGCCACACCGCGCCGGCCCGGTCCAGTGGGGACTTCGGCGGCCTCGACCGAGCAAGCGCGACCAGCACCACAGCATCACCGGAAGCCCCGATCACCTCCGATCGGGGCTTCCGCCGTGCCTCGTCGTAGCGGGCCGTGGGTCGCCGTCGTAGCCGGCCGTGCCTCGTCCGCGCCGGGCGTGGGTCTTCTCAGCCGGCGGCGTCGAGTGCCGCGGTGATGTCCGCGACCAGGTCGGCGGTGTCCTCCACGCCGCAGGAGAGCCGGACGAAGCCCGCCGGGGTGTCGTCGCCCCACTGGGCCCGGCGGTCGGCGCTGCTGTGCAGGCCACCGAACGAGGTCGCGGCGAACACCAGCTTGGCTGCCCGCAGGAACCGGGTCACCCGGTCGGCATCACCGAGGTCGAACGAGAGCACCCCCGGCACCCGGCGCATCTGCCGACTCGCCACCGGGTACGACGGGTCGTCGGCGAGCCCCGGCCACCGCAGGCCGGTGACGTCGGACCGCTCGCTCAACGCCAGCGCCACCGCGGCCGCGTTGGCGCTCTGCCGACCCAGCCGCAGGTCGAGCGTGGCCAGCGACCGGTGCGCCAACCAGGAGTCGAACGCACCCGGGACCGAGCCGGTGGTGGCCCGCCACGCCCGCAGCGGGTCGAGCAGCTCGGCGGAGCGGGTCGCGACGTAACCGAGCAACAGGTCGGAGTGGCCGGTCAACGCCTTGGTGCCGGACGCGACGACCAGGTCCGCGCCGAGGTCGAGCGGACGCTGGCCGAGCGGGGTGGCGGTGGTGTTGTCCACCACGACCAGCGCCCCGGCGGCGTGCGCCCGGTTGGCCAGTTCAGCCACGTCGCAGACGTCCAGGCCGGGGTTGGCCGGCGTCTCCAGCAGCAACAGCCGTACGCCCTCGAACGACGGGTACGGTCCGGCCGTCGGCGCGAACTCGACCCGTACGCCCATGGTGGCGAGGGTGGAGGTGGCGAACGCCCGTACCGGGAAGTAGCCGTCGGTCGGCAGCACGACGCCGTCACCGGGCTTGAGCAGTGCCAGCAGCACCGCGCTGATCGCCGCCTGCCCGCTGGCGAAGGCGAGACAGTCGCCGCCCTCCAGTTCACCGATCGCCGATTCGAGCGCGCGCCGGGTGGGGTTGTCCGGGCGACCGTAGCCGTTCGGGTTCGTCCCCTGACCGGCCTCCGGGTCGAGGTGGTACGGCGCGGCGAACACCGGACCGGGCAGGAACGGCTGGCCCGGCTCGGGCTCGGGAAGTCCGGCGTGCACACACCGGGTGCTGTCGCCGTAGCCGTGCGGGTCCTGCTCGTCGATCATCGGTTCTCCAGCCCGTACGGCGTTGTCAGTGGTCATTCCGGTCTCGGTTTGCGGCTCATCAGCACCGCCATCGCCAGCCTCGGGTTGGCGCCCTCGTGGCAGACCAGCTCGACCTGCTCGGTGATCGGCATCTCCACCCCGTGGGCCCGGGACAGGTCCCGGATCGCCAGGCAGCTCTTGACCCCCTCGGCGGTCTGCCGGGTCGCCACCTGGGCCTGTTCGAGAGTCTCGCCCCGGCCCAGGTGCTCGCCGAAGGTCCGGTTGCGGGCCAGCGGGGACGAGCAGGAGGCGACCAGGTCACCCAGGCCGGCGAGCCCGGCGAAGGTGAGCGGGTCGGCGCCGAGCGCCACACCGAGGCGGGCGGTCTCGGCCAGCCCGCGGGTGATCAGGGTGGCCTTGGTGTTGTCGCCCAGCCCCATCGCGTTGGCCATGCCGTAAGCCAGTGCGATCACGTTCTTCACCGCGCCGCCGAGTTCGCAGCCGATCACGTCGTCGTTCGTGTACGGCCGGAAGTAGGGCGTGGTGATCGACGCCTGCACCAGCGTGGCCCGGTCCATGTCGGTGCAGGCAACCACGGTCGCGGCCGGCTGCTCCTGCGCGATCTCGGGGGCCAGGTTGGGACCGGAGACCACCACCACCCGGTCCTCGGCCACCCCGGCGGTTTCCACGATCACCTGACTCATCCGCTTGGTCGTGCCCAGCTCGATCCCCTTCATCAGGGAAACCAGCGTCGCGTCGGGCTCGATGAACGCGGCCCAGTCGGCCAGGTTGCCCCGCAGCGTCTGCGACGGTACGGCGAGCACCACCAGGTCGGCGCCGCCGATCGCGGCGGCGGCGTCGGTGGTGGCGGTGACCCGCTGCGGCAACCGCAGTCCGGGCAGGTATTCGGAGTTGTGGCCGGTGGTCCGGATCGCCTCGACCACGGACTCGCGGCGGGCCCAGACGGTGACGTCCCGACCGGCGTCGGCGAGGATCTTGGCGAAGGCCGTACCCCAGGAACCGGCACCGAGGACGGCGACGTGGCCGGTCACGCGGCGTCCCCGTCGCGGTGCGCGGTCTCCTCGGCGACGGTCCGGCGCTGGCCGTTCGGCGCCCAGATCGGCGGTGGTGTGCCGCCCCGGATCTCGGCGAGCTGGTCCCGCAGGCGCAGCATGATCTCGTTGGTCATCTCGTCCAGCACCTGCTTGGTCGGGGCGGCACCGGCCCAGCGGCTCAGGTCGACCGGAGGCCCGGCCACCACCGAGACCGGGATCCGGGGGCGCAGGCTGAGTTTGGCGTCGCGCGGGTCGAACATCTTCTGCGCGCCCCAGATGGCGATCGGGACGACCGGGGCACCGGTGGCCAGGGCCAGCCGGGCCGCGCCGGTCTTGCCGCGCATGGGCCAGAGGTCGGGTTCGCGGGTGGTGGTGCCCTCCGGGTAGATCACCACCGCGCCGCCGTCCTTGACCGCGGCGACGAGGGTTTCCAGCGACCGGGCGGCGTCGACGGTGCCTCGTTCCACCGGGATCTGGCGGCACCTGAGCAGGATGTAACCGACCACCGGCACCCGGAAGATGCTGGCCTTGCCGAGGAACTGCGGCCACCGTCCGGTGTCGTTGATGTAGTGCCCCACCACCAGCGGGTCGGCGTGCGAGATGTGGTTCGGCACGATGATCACGCCGCCGGAGGTCGGTACGTACTCCATGCCGGCCCAGGTCCTTCGGGTCCAGACCCACATCGGCGGCTTCACCAACGCGATCGCGAACCGCCGCCAGAACCCCAGCCTGCGTCGTGCCACTATGCCCCTCCTCGTTGTGCCCCGGGCCCAGGGAGCACCGGGCGCCCCGGTGCCGCCCAACCGCCCCGGCCCGCAGCGAAATCATGCCTGCTCGCCCCTGGTACGGCCAGCGAGGGGCCGGTGCCGGCGGCTGGCAGGATGATCGGGTGACCGAACCGACCTGGACTGTGGTGGTGCCGGTCAAGCGGCTCAGCGCGGCAAAGAGTCGGCTGCGTGGCGCGCTGCCGGGGGTTGCGCACGAGCCGCTGGCCCTGGCGCTGGCGCTGGACACGGTCAGCGCCGCGCTGGCGAGCCCGGCGGTCGCCGGGGTGCTGGTCGTGACCGACGACATAGCGGCCGGTCGGGCGCTGGGCGCGCTCGGCGCCCGGATCACCCCGGACCCGCCGGCCGGTGGGCTGAACAACGCCTTCGCCCTGGGTGCCGCCCTGGTCGGCGGTGCGGGGGTGGCGGCACTCACCGCCGACCTGCCGGCCCTGCGGCCGGCGGAGTTGACCGCCGCGCTGGCGGCGGTGGCGGCCGGTCCGCCGCGACTGCGCCGGTTCGCACCGGACACCCCGGGCACCGGTACGGTGCTGCTGGTGGCGCCAGCCGGCGTACCGCTGGACCCGCGCTTCGGTGGGCCGTCGGCGGCGGCGCACTCGGCCTCCGGGGCGCTCGCGCTGGCCGGGGCCGGGCCGACCCTGCGTCGCGACGTGGACACCCGCGAGGACCTGCTGGCCGCGGCGGCGCTCGGCCTCGGCCGGCACACGGCCGCCCTGCTCCCCTGACGGGCGCTGCTCCCCGACGCCCCATCTCGTCGCCGCCGGCAGCCGACTCCACCGGCCCGGTGTACGGTGCTGGGCATGCAGGGCACCGTGGCGACGTACGACCCGCAGACCCGGTCCGGCACGCTGCTGCTGGACGACGGCACCGAGGTCGCCTTCCCGGCCGCGGCGTTCGACGCCTCGGGGCTGCGACTGCTCCGCCTCGGCCAGCGCCTGAAGATCGAGCACGGCTCGTCCGGCGAGGTTAGCCGGATCACCCTGCCCGGCCTGGTGTGATCATCGACCCACTGGACCAACCGGATTTATCGGCGCCAGCTTGACCCGTTCCGGGGTGAGATGACCGGGTTGCGCCGGCCCAGCCGAGCGCATTGTCCGACTTGCCGTGATCCGAAGACGGCAAGTTCATTTTGCGTTCACCCGGTTCGGGCAATGATGAAGCGGTGAGCACCCCGCCCGCCCACCCCCGCCCCCAGTCGCCCGGCCGCGCCCTGGCCACCACCCCGCGTTCGGCGCTGCCGGACTCGGAACCACTCGTTCCGCCCGGCACGCCCCCTCGGGGATCGAACGGACGGTTCGTCCGACCCGCCGGAAACGGCGCAGAATCGGACAACGGCCCCCGCACCGGCACCGGCAGCACCCCGCCGCCGGCACAGGACCCACCGGCGATGCCCGAACCGCTGCCCGAGGACCGGTTCCTCAACCGGGAACTCTCCTGGCTGGACTTCAACGCCCGGGTCCTGGCCCTGGCCGAGGACCGGGCCACCCCGCTGCTCGAACGCGCCAAGTTCCTGGCCATCTTCGCCAGCAACCTGGACGAGTTCTACATGGTCCGGATCGCCGGCCTGAAGCGGCGGCTGCAGGCCGGACTGCCGGTACGCGGCGGCGACCGGCTGCCGCTGCGTACGCAACTGGAGCTGATCTCGGAGAAGACCGCCGACCTGGTCGCCCGGCACGCCGGCTGCTTCGTCGACGACGTGGTGCCCCGGCTCGCCGCCGCCGACATCCACCTGATCCGTTGGGCGGAACTGCCCGCACCCGAGCGGGAACGGCTGCGCACCTACTTCCGGGAACACATCTTCCCGGTGCTCACCCCGCTCGCGGTCGACCCGGCGCACCCGTTCCCGTACATCTCCAGCCGGTCGCTGAACCTGGCGGTGGCCGTACGCGACCCCGACGGCGGGCCCGAGCTGTTCGCCCGGGTGAAGGTGCCGAACAACGTGCCGCGTTTCGTCCGGGTCGAACGGGACACCCCGGGCATGCGCTTCCTGCCGTTGGAAGACCTGATCGCGGCCCACCTCAACCAGCTCTTCCCCGGTATGACCGTGGTCGAGTGCCACCTGTTCCGGATCACCCGCAACGCCGAGGTGGAGGTCGACGAGGACCGCGACGAAGACCTGCTCCAGGCGCTGGAACGCGAGCTGGCCCGGCGCCGGTTCGGCCCGCCGGTACGCCTCGAGGTCGCATCCTCCATCTCCGACCACGTACTCGACCTGCTGGTCCGGGAACTCGACATGGACGACCAGGACGTGCTGCGGGTGCCGGGGCTGCTCGACCTCTCCTCGCTGTGGCAGATCTACAAGGAGTGCGACCGGCCCGATCTGAAGGAACGCCCGTTCGTGCCGGCCACCCACCCGCGCCTGGTCGAGGGCGAGGTGCCGCGCAGTGTCTTCGCCACCCTGCGCGACGGCGACATCCTGGTGCACCACCCGTACCACTCGTTCGCGACCAGCGTGCAGCGCTTCATCGAGCAGGCCGCGGCCGACCCGAACGTGCTCGCCATCAAGCAGACCCTCTACCGGACCAGCGGCGACTCCCCGATCGTGGACGCGCTGATCGACGCCGCCGCCGCGGGCAAGCAGGTGGTGGTGCTGGTCGAGGTGAAGGCCCGGTTCGACGAGGTGGCGAACATCGGCTGGGCGCGGGTGCTGGAGCGCGCCGGCTGCCACGTCGTGTACGGCCTGGTCGGTCTGAAGACGCACTGCAAGACCGCCCTGGTCGTACGCCAGGAGGGCAACCAGATCCGCCGCTACTGCCACATCGGCACCGGCAACTACCACCCGAAGACGGCCAGGCTCTACGAGGACTTCGGCATGCTCACCGCCGACCCGGAAGTGGGCGCGGACCTGACCGACCTGTTCAACGTACTGACCGGTTACAGCCGGCAGACCCGGTTCCGCCGGCTGCTGGTCGCACCGGAGGGCGTACGCAGCGGTCTGATCGAGCGGATCGACCGGGAGATCGCGCACGCCGCGCTCGGTGTGCCGAGCCTGGTGCAGATCAAGGTGAACTCGCTGGTCGACGAGGAGATCGTGGACGCGCTCTACCGCGCCTCGCGGGCCGGGGTGCACGTCGACCTGATGATCCGGGGCATGTGCACGCTCCGACCCGGCGTACCCGGCCTGTCGGAGAACATCCGGGTCCGGTCGGTCCTCGGCCGCTTCCTCGAACATTCCCGGGTCTTCCGCTTCGGCAACGGCGGCGGCACGCTCGCCGCCGACGCGGCAGCCGGTGGGCGACCGGTCGGCAACGGCGGCTCGGCCGAGTTCTGGATCGGCTCGGCGGACCTGATGCACCGCAACCTGGACCGTCGGGTGGAGGCGCTGGTGCAGGTCACCGACCCGATCGCGCGGGCCGAGTTGGACCAGGTGCTGACCACGGCGATGAGCGACGACGTCGCCTCGTTCGAGTTGCACCCGGACGGCACCTGGAGCCGGCGGACCGGCGAGCCGGACCGGCCGCTGGTCGACTTCCAGGACGCGATGCTGCGCCGGGTCGCCCGGACCGCGAAGTAGGCGGATCGCGGACCGCGAAGTAGGCGGATCGGCGCGGAACTCCGCCGCGGGGGCCGGCGTGGATAGGCTTGGTGGATGTTGGAGGAGGAACGCAAGTACGAGGTTGACGAGAACTTCACGCTGCCGGACCTGTCCGCGACGGTGCCGCCCGGGGGCCGGGTACTCGCCCTGCCCCCGGTGACCCTCACCGCCACCTACCTCGACACCACCGACCTGCGGCTGGCCCGCGCCGGTGTCTCGTTGCGCCACCGCAAGGGTGATCCGCTGCCCTGGACGGTGAAGCTCCCGTCCGACGTGCCAGGAACGCGGCACGAGATCTCCCGCCCCGGCAAGCGCCGGGAAACCCCCGCCGAGCTGACCGCGCTCGTCACCGCGTACTCGCGGGGGGTGCCGCTGGTGCCGGCGGCCGTGGTGCGCAGCGTCCGGCACGCGTACGAGCTGCGGGACGACGCCGACCGGGTGCTGGCCGAGATCGCCGACGACGCGGTCTCGGTGCTCGACGGCGACCGGGTGCGCAAACGGTTCCGGGAGGTCGAGGTCGAACGCAAGGGCGGCGACGGGGACCTGCTCGACCGGGTGGAGGCGGTTCTCGGCGAGGCCGGTGCGGTCGCGGGCGGGTTCACGCCCAAGCACGTACGCGCGCTCGGCAAGGCGGCGGCCGGGCCGGCGGACCTGGTCGCGCCGACGGAGCTGCCCGGCAAGCCGAGCGCCGCGGACGTGGTGACGAACGCGATCCGGCGCGGTGTCGGCCGGGTGCTCGCACACGATCCGCTGGTCCGGTTGCGCCAACCGGTCGGCGACGACGACACCGCCGTACACCAGATGCGGGTCGGCTGCCGGCGGCTGCGCAGCGACCTGCGTACGTTCCGGTCGCTGCTGCGGCCCGAGTGGGTCGACCCGTTGCGGGACGAGCTGAAGTGGCTCGCCGACGTGCTCGGCGCGGCCCGGGACGCGGAGGTGTTGCGGGCCCGGCTGCACGTGACCGCGGACGCGGACCCGCTCAGCCACCTGGACCGGGCGGCGGTGGACCGGATCGACGCGGTGTTGGAGCGGCGGCACGAACAGGCGCTGACCTCGGTCGACGAGGCCCTCGGCTCGGAGCGTTACGCCGCCCTGGTCGAGGCGCTGGTCGCGGCGACCCGTGAGCCGCAGTTGACCGGCGCGGCCCGGGGCCGGGCGGTCGACGTACTGCCGAAGTTGGTCGCGAAACCGTGGCGCCGGCTGGCCCACGGCGGCAAGGACAGCGACGCCGCCGCCGACCTCGACCCGCTGGCACCGGACGAGCGGTGGCACGCGGTACGGATCAACGGCAAGAAGGCCCGGTACGCGGTCGACGCGGTCGCCCCGGTCCTTGGCGGCGGGGCCCGCAAGCTGGCGAAGTCGCTGTCGCGGGTGCAGGAGCTGCTCGGCGAGCACCAGGACGCGGCGGTGGCCGCCGAGACCTGGCTCGGGGTGGCCGCCGACGATCCGACCGACCACGCTCTGGCGGTCACCGCCGGACGGCTGGCCGAACGGGAGCGGACCACTATCCGCCGGGTACGGGCGGAGTTCCCGGACGCGTGGCGCGGCACCACCAAGGGAAGCCGGACGGATTGGCTGCCGTGAGCCCACTGATCCGAGCGGCCGGCGGTGTCGTCTGGCGCCCGTCCGAGCGGGGTGTGCAGGTGTGCGTGGTGCACCGCCCCCGCTACGACGACTGGTCGTTGCCCAAGGGCAAGCTGGACCGGGACGAGCACCCGCTGGCCGCAGCCGTACGCGAGGTCGCCGAGGAGGCCGACGTACGGGCGGTGCCGCAGGCCCGGTTGCGCAGCGTCCGGTACTTCAGCGACGGGCGACCCAAACGCGTGGACTACTGGGCGATGCGGGCGGTGGGCACGGGCGGCTTCGAACCGGGTACGGAGGTCGACGACATCCGTTGGCTTGCGCTGGACGAGGCTATCGGCCTGGTCACGTACCCGCACGACATCTGGGTGCTGCGCGATTTCGCCGCCCTGGCGCCGGTGACCGCGGTGCTGGCGGTGTTCCGGCACGCCCAGGCCGGCAACCGGGCCACCTGGTCCGGGCCGGACACCGCCCGGCCGCTGGACCAGGAGGGGATGGCCCAGGCCCGTACGGTGGCGTCGCTGGGGGCGCTGATCCGGCCGGTACGGCTCCGCTCGGCGACCGCGCGGCGCTGCGTACAGACGGTCGAGCCGCTGGCCGAGCTGCTGGACCTGCCGATCGACGTCGACTCCGACCTCGACGAGCCGAAGCCGGGACAGGACGTGGCCGAGTGCGCGTTGGCCCTGGCCGCCCGGCTGGTGGAGTTGGCGGTCGACGGGCGTACGACGGTGGTGTGCAGCCAGGGCAAGGTGATTCCGGGCGCGTTGGAGCAGCTGACCGGCGTACCGGGCGACTACCGCACCCCGAAGGGTGGCGGTTGGCTGCTCGCCTTCTCCGCCGACCGCCTGCTCGGCGCCGACCGCCTCTAGGCGGGCGTCGTCAGGCGGGCAGGGTGAGGGTCGCGGCCACGGCCAGGTGGTCGGAGGCGGTGCTGCGTACGACGGTCACCTCGGTCGTGGTGACACCGCCGGCTACGAGCACGTGGTCGATCTGTTCCACCGGGTCGTCGGCCGGGCTGGTCGGCAGCGGTCGGTCGGCGGCGAGCGCGTCGACCAGACCGGCGTCCAGCAGGGCCTGGAACGCCGGCTCCCCCGGTTGGGTGTTCAGGTCCCCGGCCAGCACCAACGGCCGCCCAGCGGCCAACTCGACGGCGTAACGGGCCGCTTCACGGGCCTGTGCCACCGGTCCGTCGTCGGGTGGCGGTTGCAGGTGGGTGGAGACGACGACCAGGTCGGTGTCGCCGACCCGGAGCACCACGCCGAGCGCCTGGGCGCCGGTGACCGCACCCAGCCGGGGCAGCACCACCGTGCCGGCCGAGTCGACCGGCAGCGAGGTCAGCACGGCGTCGCCCCAGACCGGGTCGGCGGCCGGTGCGAACGTGTACCGCATGCCGAGGCGCCCGGCGAGCAGGGCGAGGGTGTCGTGGCCGCCGTTGAGCAGCCAGGCGCGGTCGACCTCGCTGAGCACCACCACGTCGGGCCGCTGACCGGTGAGCACACCGGTGAGCCCGTCCAGGTCGAACCGCCCGTCGAGCCCGAAACCCATGCGGATGTTGTAGGCGACCAGGCGTACCCGGTTGCCGTCCGGGGCCGGCGCGGCGTCCGCGCCCGGCGGGGCCAGCAGGCCGCCGACCACGGCGAGCGCCGTCCCGGATATCACCGCCGTGCGCCGCCAGGACCGCAGCGGCGCCCGCACCCCGCCGCCGGCCGTTTCGGGTACGCCCTCCGCCCGCACCGGTTCGCTCGCCGCCGGAGCCCGGATCGCCAGCACGGCCACGAAGAGCGCCACCAGCACCGGCAGCGCCCCGTTGGGGTAACCGATGTCGTAGGCGGCGTAGTAACCGATCGCGCCGACGACGAAAACGAGCGTCCCACCGAGTGCGGCGTAGCTCGGCCGGGCGGAGGGCCCAGCAGTCCCGGTGGACCCGTCCGTCCCACCGGTGCCATCGTCCACCACGGACGCAGCGGCGGAAGCGTTCGCCAGGGCCAGGCAGCCGCCGAGTCCGGCGGCGGCGAGCAGTATCGCCAGCGGCAGCGCCAGCGGCAGGTCGAGCGCGAACAGTACGCTGCCGGCCAGCAGCGCGACCGGGTAGAGCCCGCGAAGCAGGCGTTGGCGTACCGGCCCGAGTGCGGTGGCCAGGAACAGTCCGACCGCCGCCGCGACCAGCACGGTCACCGGCAGCGGTTCGCCCGAGGGCGGGACCGCCACCCGGTCGAAGCCGGCGACGACACCGGCCAGGTAGGACGCGCCGGTCGCGGCGAGCGCGGGTGAACCGGCGAGCATGCCCCAGAGCAGCAGCGCCGGGCCGACGAGCAGCCACGGTCGCGCCGGCCCCGCCCGGTACGGACCCCACCTTGATAGCTGCGCGTAGAGGAACGCTCCCGCCACCGGTACCGCCACCAGAAAGTCCACGTTTCCGCGCCACACCAGGTCGTACGT
Source organism: Micromonospora sp. NPDC049523 (assembly GCF_040676775.1). NCBI lineage: Bacteria > Bacillati > Actinomycetota > Actinomycetes > Micromonosporales > Micromonosporaceae > Micromonospora > Micromonospora sp. NPDC049523. The sequence goes on from NZ_JBFAPP010000022.1 coordinate 46,490, forward strand.
GCCGAGTGCGGTGTGCAGTACGGTCGTCGCCGCCAGCCCCACCACCACCCCCGGTACGGCAACCGGTGCGGTGGCGGCCAGTCCGGCGAGCCAGACCAGTCCGGCGAGCAGGCCGGCGCTGGCCAGGTAGAGCTGCGCCTGCCCGCCCTCGGTGGCCGGCAGCAGCAGCCGGCTGCCGGCCAGGACGACCGCCGCCACGGCGGTGACCCGGGCGGCGCCGAGGAACCGGAACAGTGCTGGCGCACCGAGCGGGAGTACGAACCAGAGCAGGGCGAAGGCGCCCATCAGCTCGGCCGGGGTGGACGCGGCCTGCCCGAAGATGGTGATGATCGAGGGCAGCCAGACCCGCAGGATGTCGACGAGCAGCAGCACGCCGAGGGCGGCGGCGATGAGCGCAGGAGCCGAACGACGCACCGGGACTCCCGTGGGGGCGGGGGCGGACGAGGTCGGGCCATTCTCCGGCGAAGCCATCGACGGGTCAACGCCCGTACCCGGTCGGTGTTCGTACCCGTTGTCCGGCCCGGCCGGCGTGCCCCGCCGCGACACGCCTGTCACGTACCGGTTTCCGCCCCCGGCCGGCGGTGTCCTTGTCGGGCGCCGCGTACGAAGGCGCCCACCGGCGGAACCGGTGGGCGCCCAGGTGGTGCGGTGTTTCAGCGTCGGGCTGCGGCCTTCTTGGCCGGGGCCTTCTTCGCGGGAGCCTTCTTCGCCGCTGTGGCGCGGGTCGAAGTGCTCTTCGCCGCCGTGGTCTTCTTGGCCGCGGTGGTCTTCTTGGCCCCGGCGGCCTTGGTCGCCGGTGCGGTCTTCTTGGCCGCCGCCTTGGTGGCGGTGGTCTTGGCCGGTGTCGCGGCCTTCTTGGTGGCGGTCGCCTTCTTGGTGGCCGTCGCCTTCGTGGCCGTGGTGGCCTTGGTCGTCGACTTGGTGGCCGCCGCCGTCGCCGTGGTCTTCTTCGCCGCGGCGGCGGTCTTCGGCACCTTGCCGCTGGACACCATGTCCTTGAACCCGGCGCCCGGCCGGAAGGCCGGGACCGATGTCTTCTTCACCTTCACCGACTCGCCTGTTCGAGGGTTCCGCGCTGTTCGCGCCCCCCGGACACGCTTTTCGAAGACTCCGAAACCGGTGATCGCCACTTTCTCCCCCTTGGCGACCGCCCCCTGAACCTCGGCGAGGACCGCGTCGAGCGCCGCCGTCGCCGTCTTCCGGTCCCCCAGGCGAGCGGCGAGCGCCTCGATGAGCTCGGCCTTGTTCACGACTTCCCTCCCGTATGTGCAACTGGACTCAACGCGAGCCATTCTGCGCGCACGGTATGCCCTGTGCCACCGGGACACAAACATCTGCGGGAAAAAAGCCATTGTGTCGCAACGGATTCGCCCCCACCGGCGGCTCGGAGCTGCCCGGAAGGCGTAGGGCAGCAACGAATCCGTAAGTCCGGCGGGGGCGAAATCGGCTCCCGGGAGGGCGGTGTGGGCTATGCCACGACCGGCAGGAAGGGGAGCCGGTGGCGCTCGTACTCGGTGATGTTGGTCTCGTGGCGGAGGGTCAGTCCTATGTCATCCAAGCCCTCGATGAGCCGCCAGCGGCTGAAGTCGTCGAGCGGGAACGACCAGGTGGAGTCACCTGCCCGAACCTCCCGGGCAGTCAGGTCGACGGTGATGCGGGTGGTCGGGTCGGCCTCGACCAGGTCCCACAGTTCCTCGACCGCCTTCAATTCGAGCTCGACCGGCAAGAGGCCTTCCTTGAGCGAGTTGCCGCGGAAGATGTCACCGAAGCGGGGAGAGATCACTACGCGGAATCCCCAGTCCCGCAGTGCCCACACGGCGTGCTCGCGCGATGACCCCGTGCCGAACTCCGGCCCGGCCAATAGGATCGACGCACCGGAATAAATGGAATCGTTGAGTACGAATGCCGGGTCCTCTCGCCACGCACTGAAGAGGCCGTCGGCGAAGCCGGTTCTGGTGACCCGCTTGAGATACACCGCCGGAATGATCTGATCTGTATCCACATTGGAGCGACGCAACGGGACCGCGGTGCCGCTGTGCACGGTGAACTTTTCCATGTCGTATCAGCCCTTCACAGGTCGGCCGGGGCGGCCAGCCGGCCGATCACGGCGGTGGCGGCGGCGACCGGTGGCGAGACCAGATGGGTACGCCCGCCACGGCCCTGCCGGCCCTCGAAGTTGCGGTTGGAGGTGGAGGCGGAACGCTGCCCCGGCTTGAGCGTGTCCGGGTTCATGCCCAGGCACATGGAGCAGCCGGCGAAGCGCCACTCGGCTCCGGCGTCGGTGAAGACCTTGTCCAGCCCCTCCTGCTCGGCCGCCTCGCGCACCGCGGCCGAGCCGGGTACGACCAGCATCCGTACGCCGTCGGCGACGGTGTGCCCGCGCAGCACGTCGGCCGCGGCCCGGAGGTCCTCCAGCCGGCCGTTGGTACAGGAGCCGACGAAGACCACGTCGACCGGTACCTCGCGCAGCGGCGTACCGGCGCGCAGGTCCATGTATTCCAGCGCCTTGCGGGCGGCGGTCTGCTCGGCCTCGGTGACGAAGTCCTCCGGGTCCGGCACGACCGCGCTCAGCGCGGCGCCCTGGCCCGGGTTGGTGCCCCAGGTGACGAACGGGGTGATCCGGCTCGCGTCGAGGAAGACCTCGGTGTCGAAGGTCGCGTCGGAGTCGGTCGGCAGCGTGCGCCAGTACGCCTCCGCCGCGTCCCAGTCGGCGCCCTGCGGCGCGTTCGGGCGACCCTTGAGGTACGCGAAAGTGGTCTCGTCCGGCGCGATCATGCCGGCCTTGGCGCCCCACTCGATCGACATGTTCGCGATGGTCATCCGGCCCTCCATGGAGAGCTTGCGGATCGCCTCGCCCCGGTACTCCACGATGTGGCCGCGCCCGCCACCCGTGCCGACCTGGGTGATCAGGGCCAGCACCAGGTCCTTGGCGGTGACGCCGGGGCCGAGTTCACCGGTGACCGTGACCGCCATCGTCTTCGGCCGGATCTGCGGCAACGTCTGGGTCGCCAGCACATGCTCGACCTCGCTGGTGCCGATGCCGAAGGCCAGCGCGCCGAACGCGCCGTGGGTGGCGGTGTGCGAGTCACCGCAGACAATCGTGAGGCCCGGCTGGGTCAGCCCGAGCTGGGGGCCGATCACGTGCACGATGCCCTGGTTCTCGTCGCCGAGCGGGTGCAGCCTGACCCCGAACTCGGCGCAGTTGCGGCGCAGCGTCTCGATCTGCGTACGCGAGGTCGGGTCGTCGATCGTGAGCAGGTCACCGCGACGGGCGCGGAACGCAGGATCGGCGTACCCGGTCGGGGTGTTGTGGTCCTCGGTCGCGAGCGTGAGGTCGGTACGCCGGACCCGGCGACCGGCCATCCGCAGCCCGTCGAAGGCCTGCGGGCTGGTCACCTCGTGCAGCAGGTGCAGGTCGATGAAGAGCAGATCCGGTTCGCCGTCGGCGGATCGCACCACGTGAGCGTCCCAGACCTTCTCGGCCAGGGTCCTGGGCGAGGACGGTGTTGGCGTGACTCCCACCATCTGGACATCCTAAATTCTGGGAGGTATGTTTCGGCTTGTGGGACACAGTATGAGCGGTGTCGGCGTTCTCGACAAGGCGGTGGTCATCCTGGCCGCCTGCGTGGACGGCGCCAGCCTGGCCGAACTCGTCGATCGCACCAAGCTGCCGAGAGCCACCGCGCACCGGTTGGCACAGGCCCTGGAGATCCATCGAATGCTGGTACGCGACACCCAGGGGCGGTGGCGACCGGGCCCGCGGCTGGGCGAGCTTGCCAACGCCGCACCCGATGTGCTGCTGACCGCCGCCGAGCCACTGCTGGCCGCGCTGCGCGACGCCACCGGGGAGAGCGCACAGCTTTACCTGCGCCGGGCGGACGAACGGATCTGCGTGGCCGCCGCCGAGCGGGCCAGCGGGCTGCGCGACACCGTACCGATCGGGGCGGTGCTGCCGATGACCGCCGGATCGGCCGCCCAGGTCCTGCTCGCCTGGGAGCCCCCGGAGGCGGTCATGCCGCTGCTGCCCCGCTGCAAGTTCACCGGCCGCACCCTCGCCGAGGTACGCCGCCGCGGCTGGGCACAGAGCGTCGCCGAACGGGAGGTCGGTGTGGCCAGCGTCTCCGCCCCGATCCGCGACCGGACCGGCCGGGTGATCGCCTCGGTCAGCATCTCCGGCCCGATAGAGCGCCTCGGCCGCCGCCCCGGCGACCGCCACGCCATGGCCGTAGTCCGCGCCGGCCAACGCCTAAGCGGCCTCTAACCCCCTCCTCCTTCCTCCTTCTCCTCCCCCTTCCCCCAAGATCCGCCCTCTTGGAGAGAAAGAGGGTTATCTCATCGCGGATAGCCCCTCTTTCTCTACAAGTGGGGTGACCCGTTGGGTGTTGGGGGTGGGGGCGAGCGGCACGGGGGCCGGGGCTGGGCGAGCGCGCGGAACGCGGCTGGCACCGGGCGCGGCTGGCACCAGAGCGAGGCCGACACGGACGGGGCGAGCGCGAGCGCGGAACCGAGCGCGGAACCGAGCGCGAGCACGGCGAGCGCCGAACCGAGCGCGAGCACGGCGAGCGCCGAACCGAGCGCGAGCACGGCGAGCGCGCGGAACCGGGTGCGGCGGCAGGGAGCATGACTGGCGCGAGTCAGAGCGGGCGCGGAACCGGGTGCTGTGGCAGGGAGCACGACTGGCGCGAGTCAGAGCGGGCGCGGAACCGGGTGCGGTGGCAGGGAGCACGACCGGCGCGAGTCAGGACGAGCGCGGAACCGGGTGCGAAACGGGCGACGAAAAAGCGAGCGAAGTGCCGGCGGCACCGCGCTCGCTATCGCATAATAAAAATAGCCCGCGCCACTTGCGTGACACGGGCTCCGAACCTGTAGCCCCGACGGGATTCGAACCCGCGCTACCGCCTTGAGAGGGCGGCGTCCTAGGCCGCTAGACGACGGGGCCAGGACTTTCTGTCTTACCTGTCTTACTTTGTCCTCCGAAGAGGACCGCTGAACTCTATCAGAGATCAGCTACCGGCGCCATCTCTGGCGTCGGTAGCTGGGGTACCAGGACTCGAACCTAGACTAACTGAACCAGAATCAGTTGGGCTGCCAATTACCCCATACCCCATCGGTGCCTTCCGGCACCGAGAAAAGACTTTACCGGACCGACTGGGAGAGGCCAAATCGGGTTATGGATCCGGCCTCCACCAGCGGATGAGCGGCCGTTGGCCGGGCCGCTCGCCGTACTGGGCGGGTGGCTCAGTCCAGCGCCACCACGGGATTCGACAGCTCGCCGATCCCGTCGATCCGCACCGTGACGGTATCCCCGTCGGTGAGCTGACTAACCCCCGCCGGGGTGCCGGTCAGGATCACGTCGCCGGGCAGCAGCGTCATCACGTGTGAGATGTAGGACACCAGCGTCGGTACGTCGAAGACCATGTCCTTGGTACGGCCGAGCTGACGTACCTCCATCTGGTCGGGGTTGCGCCCTACCTCGCAGCGAACCTCCACGTCACTGACGTCGAGGTCGGTGACGATCCACGGCCCGATCGGGCAGAACGAGTCGAAGCTCTTCGCTCGCGTCCACTGGCCGTCGGCGCGTTGCAGGTCGCGCGCGGTGACGTCGTTCGCGGCGGTGTAACCGAAGATCGCCTTCGCGGCGGTCGCCCGGTCGACCCGGCGGGCACCGGTCACACCGATGACCACAGCCAGCTCGGCCTCGTGCTCGACCCGCTTGGACTGGGTCGGCAACCGGATCGCGTCCCGCGGCCCGATCACCGAGGTGGAGGGCTTGAGGAAGAGCAGCGGCTCGCTCGGCACCTCGGCGCCGTGCTCGGCCGCGTGCTCGACGTAGTTGCGCCCGACCGCTACCACCTTGCTGGGCAGGATCGGCGAGACGAGCCGTACGTCAGCCAGCGCCCAGCGGGCGTTGGTGAGCTTGATCTCCCCGAACGGGTGACCCTCGATCTCGGCCACCGTGAGGGCGCCGGGGCCGGCGTCCGGCTCACCCTCCACGACGCCGAACGACATTCCCTTGGCATGAGCAAAACGAACGATACGCACGCAGCCAATCTAGCCGTACCAGCGTCAATCCGGCCGGCGACCACCGACGGTGCCGGTACGGCGACGCCGCACCATACGCCAGCCCGCCGATTTCGCGACGCGATTCGCCCCTTCCAAACACCATTGACCGACAGGCGGCTTAGCGTCAGAAAAGGAGGTCTCGTTGTGATTTCTGCATCGACCCGACGGCGCCTGGCCAGTACGGTCCTCGCGGGCTGTCTGCTCTCCACCATCCTGCCCGACGGGGCCGCACGGGCAGCGCCTTCGGCGGTCACGGTCGTGATGGCGAGCGGCGGCCAGCACGCGCCCACCTATCAGATCCTGGTGCACAACGGCACCACCAGCACCATCGACACCACCGTCCGGCAGGAGTTGCCCCGCGGCACCTCCCCGACCGTGGTCAGCGACGGCGGCCAGACCAGCCAACCCGCCGGACAGACCGGCGGTACGGAAATCTCCTGGCGCCTGCAACTCCCGCCCGGCGGCATGCACACGCTGAACACCGCCCTCGCCCCGACGCCGGCCGGTGTCCCGATGAGCGCACCTGCCTGCGCATTCGCGGGGACCGGCGACATCCCCTTCGACTGCGCGAGCGCGACCTGGCAGGCCGGCACGGCGGAGAAGGCGGAGGACGCCGACCCGGCGATCTGGCAGCGCCCGGCGTACCTGTTCGGCGCGGTGGCGGTGCTCGTGCTGCTCCTGGTGGCGGGACTCTGGTGGTGGCGCCGCCGGATCCGCCAGCGGGCCGACCGTGGCCCTGACGGAGGACCGGGCCGCGGTGGACCGGGCGGTGATGGACCGGGCGGTGGGGCTTCACGGGGCTTCGGTGGGCCACCGACCGGCGGCGGGACGTCATCCGGTGGCGGGCCATCGGCCGGGGGCGGAGCAGCATCCGGGGGCGGAGCACCAGCCGGCGGCGGGACTCCGGCGGGTGTGGGCGCACCGACCGGAGGTGGCGCACAGTCCGGAGGTGGCGCCACGGCCGGAGGTGGCTCGGGGGGCGGAGCTGGCTCGGGGGCCGGAGGTGGCTCGGTGGACCGGAGTGGCGCGGCGGCACCTCGCGGTGTCGGTGAGCCGCCCTTCCTCGACCGGCCGGCGGCGTTGGACCGCCCACCGCCCGGGCTCGCCCGAGGGTTGGCCCGCGGTGTGGCCCGGATCCGCCCGGGTGACGGCGCCGAGTCGTGGCCCTCACCGAGGCCGACGTGGGGCGGACACATCCCGCCCGAGGAACGACCGGCGACCGGTTGGGCCTCGGTCGACCTGCCCCCGGCCAGCGCCGACGCACCATCCCCGTCACAGCCGGGCAGGGCGCAGCCCGGCGCACCCCAGTCCGGACCGAGCCAACCCGGCGGCCCGAGCCAACCCGGCGGCCCGAGCCAAACCGGCGGACCGAGCCAGCCCAGCACGACCCAGTCCGGCACATCCCAGCCTGGTCCGAGCCGACAGCAAGATCAAGCGCGCCAGCTCTCGGCGACCATTCCGAGAATGCCCGACGGCATACCGAACACGTTCCTCTCCGGCGGGTCGCCGACGGCACCGCCCCGACCGGCCGTACCGGGTCGGAGCAAGGGTCGTACGGGGCCACCGCTGTGGGGGGTGATCGGAATCGCGGTGGTGATCGTCGGGCTGGTGGTGACGGCGGCGACCTGGGCGGCGACCTCCAAGGTCAGCGCGATCGACACGGGCAAACAACCGACCAGCGGCGCCTGGGTGGGCCGGACCAGCACGGGCACGATCGGCGCGACGATGCGCGACGCCACCTTCGAGTTCACCATCTACCGTGTGAACTGCGGGGACACGGTCCAGCAACCCGCCGGACCACGGCCGTCCGGACACCGGTGCCTGGCCACTATCAGCGCCCGCAACGTCAGCAAGGAACCCCAGCTCTGGTACGGCGAGTCGCAGCGGGCGTACGCGGCGACGGGCAACTGGGTGACCACGGATCTCGGCGCCACCAGGGCGGTCAACGGCGGGCGGGACATCTTCGCTGAGCCGGTGCCACCGAGCGAACGGATGCTCTTCCCGATCGTGTTCACCATGGACGGGCCGAACCCGCCCACCCGGGTCGAGCTACGCGGCGCGGTCTTCTCAGCCGGCGTAAGCGTCGCCGTAACCTGACCAGCACTCGCCGCGCCACCCGCCACTCATGATCATTGCGCGCTGAGCTGTTCTCGGAGGCCCCTCGGCAACAGCTCAGCGCGCGTGGATCAAGCCCACCCGCGCGACCGAGTCGGGGGCGCTCGGGCCGAGTCGGGGCGCTCGAACCGGGCGGCGGACCTAGGCTGGCCGGGTGACGCAGCTCTGGGAACCGACGGACCCCGGCGTACTGCGGCTGCCGTCCGGGCGACTGGTCCGGGGGCGTGGCCTGCGGAATCCGCTCCCGGCCGGGCCGGAGCCGACGTCCGGCGTCTACCTCCTCGGCCGCCCGCCACCGCCGACGACCTGGCCGGCGCAGTGGCTGCGCTGGCCGGACTTCCGTCTGCCCAGCGACCGTGAGCAGGCCAGCAGCGTGTTCGCCGACATCTGGGAGCGGGCCGCCAGCGAGCGGATCGAGGTCGCCTGCGGCGGCGGGCGGGGGCGTACCGGGACCGCGCTCGCCTGTATCGCGGTGATCGACGGGGTGCCCGCCGGTCGGGCGGTGGCCTACGTCCGGGAGCACTACGACCGCCACGCCGTCGAGACACCGTGGCAGCGGCGGTACGTCGAACGGTTCACCGCCGGCTAGCCCCGCCGCTCGCTGGGCCGGGCGGCGGGTTCGGCCGAAGGAGTGATCGTGCCCAGAACCTCGCACCGCTACGCGCTGGAACTCACGGCCACTACCTGCGCTGCCACCGCTAGCCGGGCCGAGCAGGCACTGCCACCACCGGCTGGGCCGGGCGGTCAGCCAAGCCGCCACTGGCCGGGCCGAGCAGGCACTGCCACCGCTGGCCGCGCCGGGCAGGCACTGCCACCGCTGGCCGCGCCGGGCAGGCACTGCCACCGCTGGCCGCGCCGGGCAGGCACTGCCACCGCTGGCCGGGCCGGGCGGTCAGGCACTGCGTACGCTGGGCCGGTGACCATTGCTGCCGCCCGTACCGTCGTGCTCGACGCGACGACCTGGCGGGAACGGCGGGCGGCCCACGAACGCCGGGTGGACGGCTGGCTGGCGCCGCACCTGCAGCGGCGGCGGGCCGGTGAGCGGCACCCGGTCGAGGACTTCCTGTTCACCTACTACTCGCACCGGCCGGCGCAACTGCGACGTTGGCATCCGGGCGCCGGGGTGCTGCTGGCCGACGCGGACCCGGACGATTTCGGCCGCGACTACCGGTCGACGTCCGCCGGACTCACCCTCGACACCGATGCGGTACGCGCGCGGCGCGGCGATTCGATCGACTGGATCCGTACGCTGCTGAGCCGCACCGCCGACCGTCCCGCCCAGTTCGGCTGCTTCGGCATGCATGAGTGGGCGATGGTCTACCGGCAGAACCAGCAGGAGGTCAGGCACAACTCCTGGCCGCTGCGGCTGTCACCGGAGCAGACCGCGCAGACCGTCGAGCGGACCGGCGTACGGTGCAGCCACTTCGACGCGTACCGGTTCTTCACCGCTCCGGCTCGGCCGTTGAACCTGCTCAGCCCGACCCGGGAAACTCAGCACGAGCTGGAGCAGCCCGGCTGTCTGCACGGCAACATGGATCTTTACAAGTGGGCCTACAAGCTGTCGCCGCTGGTGCCGAGCGAGTTGGTGGCCGACGCGTTCGAGCTGGCCCGGGAGATCCGGACGCTGGACATGCGGGCCAGCCCGTACGATCTCGCCGCTCTCGGTCATCCGCCGGTGCGGGTGGAGACCGCGGAGGGACGGGCCGAGTACGCCGCCGCCCAGCGCGGCTTCGCCGAACGCGCCGCCCCACTACGCGCCCGCCTACTCGCCGCCATCCCCACCTGACGTCCGTCCCACCTGAGATCGCACACCTCCCCCTGACGTCAATGCCCACCTGAGATCCGGCACCCCCACCTGACATCCATCTCCACCTAACATTCGGTGTGACACCGAAAACGGGGGACGGCGATGGTCGGCACGGAACGGACCGGCGAACGTGCCGGGGATCCACCGGAACTGGTGATCGACCTCGGTACCGTGCGGGACGATCCGGTCGAGGTTTCGCCCCGTCGACCGTTCACCTGGTGGCGGCTGCGCCCGGTGGCGTTCGGGCTCGCGGCGGTGCTGCTGCTCACGATCGGTGGGTCCGGGCTGCCACCGGAACCGATCCTGAGCCAGATCGCCAGCCTGCCGCGCCCGTCCACCCCCCAGTCGGCCGCCTACCCCGACCGGGGCGTGCTGCTCACCGACGACCTGCTCTTCGTCGCCACCGCGCAGCAGCGCAATGTGGTCTGGCGGGTTTCGGCGTACGAGTTGGACCGGGGGCGTCGGATGTGGACGTACGACCTGCCGGTGTGGCCGGACACCAAACTGGAGCTTCAGCACCGGGCCGGGCTGCTGCTGGTCAGCGGACCCCGACCGGACCGGAGCGGCATGCGTACGGTCGCGCTCGACGACCGTACCGGTCGGGAACGCTGGTCGCTGCCGAGCGACGTGCAATCACTCGGCGGCGACGGCACGGCGCTCGCGATCGATCTGCTCTTCTCCACCGAGCCAGCACAGGCAAACGCACCCGGAGGAGCTACGTCCTACGGGTCGCCGTGGGGAAAGTTCTACGACGGGCCACCGCTGGGGAGGGTCGTCACCGGCATCGAGCTGAGCACCGGTCAGGTGCGGTGGCGTTCCGAGGTGTTGAGCACCGCGGTTGTCGGCGTCACCGTCCTGTTCGACGACGGCACTCTGGCCAGGATGCCGGACCGGGACTACGACCTGGCGGTGTTGACCGCCGACGGTGCCGCCGAACTGCGGGATCCGCGTACGGGTGCGGTGCGGCATCGCTTTCCCGTCGTCGACCCCGGCACCTTGCAGCTCAGCGGGGACCTGCTGCTGGTCCGGCACAACGCCCTGGAGGTCACGGCGTACTCCACGGAAACGTACCGGCAGGTGTGGAGCCGGCCGGTGCGCGACGACGCATTCGTGGGCTTCTGTTCGGGTGAACTGATCTGCGAGTCGAGTCCGCAGGGCGCGTGGACGATCGACCGGGCCAGCGGCAAACGGCTCTGGCCGATTCCCCGGGAACACGCCATCACGGACGCGGGCGGGCACCTGATCGAGTTCGTGCCCCAGGGCTCGATGCGACCGCTGCGTACCGTCGATCCGCTGACCGGCGCGCCCCGCCTCCACCTGATGAACTGGAAACAGGCCAACGTCATGACCAGCGGGAGGGTCCTCTTCGCCAACCCGGAGACGCACAGCGGGCCGACGTGGCTGGGAGTGCTCAGGACGGGGTGGGTGGCACCGGTCGAGCTCGGTACGGTGCCGGTCGGCGTCTCCGACTGCCAGCTCAACGCGACGGTGATCGCCTGCACCACCACCGACGACACGCTCCGGATCTGGCGCTACCGGACCCCTGTCCAGGCGGAAGACGAATGAGTTCGAGCAACGGAGCGCAAATGGACGGCGGCACCCCCATGGTGATCGATCTCGACCTGTCCCCCGACGAGTCACCGACCGTTGCCGTACCTGGGTCGCCGGTGTCGGCGCGCCGGCTGCGCTTCGGGGCGCTGGCCGTCGGCGCGGTGCTGTTGCTGGCGCTCGGTGGCTCCGCGGCACCCGGACCACCGTCGCTGACCGAGATCGCCACCCTGACCGTGGCGCCGGACCGGGGCTTCGTGCTCACCCCCGACCGGCTGTTCGTCGGGACGAACCAGACCGGAGAGTCCGTCGCCGCGTACGAGCCGCGTCAGGGGCGGTTGCTCTGGACCGCCGAGTACGACCGGGACGACGGCGCCGCCGGTGTGCTCGGCCGGCAGGTCGCGGACGTGCTGCTGATCTGGACGGTGCGGGACGAGGCCGCGGGCACCACCGCCGTGGACGCCCGTACCGGTGAGGTCCGCTGGTCGGTGCCGGGTGAGATGCAGACGATGATCGACGACCGTACGGGGCTGACCATGGAGGAGGTGTTCCCCGCCGACGCGAAACCGGTGGAGCCGTCCGCCGCGTTGTCCGCCTCGTACTACTACTCCGCGTCCGGCGACGCCTACCTGGTCGAGCCGTTGGGGACGGTGGTGCGTGCGTACGACCTGGGTAGCGGGGAGGCGCTCTGGAGTTCGGTGCCGGTGGCGAACGCGACCGCCACCCGCTGGTCGAACACCCCACTGGCCGAGAGCGCCGCGGTGGTGGTCACCACCGTGAACGGGCAGGTGGAGCAGTGGGACGCCCGGACCGGTAAGGCCAGGCAGAGCCTTCCGGCCGTCACGGTGGAGCCGCCGGCCGTGGTGGTGGCCGGTGACCTGCTGCTGGTGCAACGGGCGGACGGGGTGCTGACCGCGTACGCGGTCGACACGTTCACCGAACGCTGGCACCGGGTGCTCGGAAGCCCGGAGGTGTCCGTGAACAGTTGCGCCGACCAGCCCTGCGTGGGGAACGGCTCGGGCTGGACGCTGCTCGACCCGGGCACCGGCAAACAGACCGGTCCGAAGACAGATCCCACCACGGTTCGGGTCTCGGTCGGGAGCCACGTGGTCGAGTTGCGTATGGAGGACGGAGACTTGGCTCGTACGGTCGACCCGGCCACTGACCGGACGCTGACCGACCTGACCGGCTGGGAGGGGATGACCACCCCGCCTCCGGGCGAACCGGCGCTGCTCACACAGACGAGCAGGACGGGCGCGGGAACCTGGTTCGGTCTGCTCGAACCGGGCGCGACCGAGGTGCACCTGCTCGGGATGGTGCCGTACCAGGCGGAGCACTGCCAGATCGAAGCGGACATCATCGTCTGCCAGGACCAGTCCGACGCACTGCGCATCTGGCGTTACCACCGCTGATCCGCCCCACGCTGCGCTGCGCCGCCCCGCCCGGGGATCGGCTCGGGATCGGAACGATGTACGAACTTGACGCGCTATACGGCTGGAGCGTGGTCGCCCGTTGCGCCGTCGAGCAGTTCCCGCACGATGTCCATGTGACCGGCGTGCCGCGCGGTTTCCTCGATCATGTGCACCAGCACCCAGCGCATCGAGACGGTGTCGCCGCGCCACGAGGTGCCGTGCGTGTCGAGGTCGATCTCGGAGATCGCCGCGTCGGCCGCCGCGCAGGCCCGCTGGTAGAACGCGACGATGTCCGCCGTCGTCTCCCCCGGTGCGGCGAACATGTCGGATTCCGGGTCCTGGTCGAGGTCGAACGGCATCGGCTCGACCTGCCGGCCGAACGTCTCGCAGAACCAGCCGTATTCGACCCCGGCGAGATGCTTGACGAGCCCGAGCAGGCTGGTGCCGGACGGCACCATCGGTCGGCGTAGCCGCTCGTCGTCGAGATCCTGGATCTTCCAGAGGATCACCTGACGGTGGCGGGCAAGGCTGGAGACGAGAATCGTCTTCTCGTCCGCGGTACGGACCTGCGGTGACGTCACGCGAGGCACACTAAACCGACGGTACGACACGAGCTGCCTGTGCCCCCATAACGCCAAGTGCCCGCTCCACCAGCCGGGAACGGGCACCGAACGACGTGTCGCGGGTGAGCTACACCCGGCGGGACGGCAGGTCGGCGACGAACGCCTGCCACGCGGCCGGACCGAACGCCAACGTCCCACCCTCACGGTCCTTGGTATCCCGCACGAACACCCGCCCCGGCAGATTGTCCGCGACCTCGACGCACGCGCCGCCATTGGTGTTGCTACGGCTGCTCTTGCGCCACTCGGCGCCGCTCAAGTCCATCTCTCCGCCTCTTCCGATATCAACTCAAGGGACTGCTGATGAGGTAACGCCTCGCCCCGGATGGATTCCCACACCTGGACCGCCTGCTTCACGTCCTCCGAGCGGTCGGAGATCTCTCCGTGAAACGGTCCTTCCACATACACGACGTCCTCACCGACCGGCGGGGTGGCAACGACGAACGGTCCATTGAGCCCAGCGTACGCGCCAACGGACAGTGGAACGACGTGGATTCGCACCCGTGCCAGCGACGTTCCGATCTTGATCAGGTGCTGAAGCTGCTCACGCATTACCACAGGGCCGCCGACCGACCGACGGAGCACGAACTGGTCGATAACGGCGGTGAACATGGGCGGGTTTTGCCTCGTGAGGACCTCCTGCCGCTCCAATCGCGCGGCGACCTGCTGTGCGATGTCCTCCTCCGAACGTAGGTCCGACGCGGAGAGCAGGGCACGCGCGTACGCCTCGGTCTGGAGCAGGCCCGGCACGAACAGCGGCTCGAACCAGCGCAGGGCGGCGGCCTCCTGCTCCAGCGCCGCGAACTCGCGGAACCAGGCCACCATCCCGTCTCGGCTGATCAGGCGTTGGATGCGGACGAACAGGCCGTTGGTGTTGAAGACCGAGTCGCAGCGACGGGCGAAGTCGGCGCTGGGGCGGCGGTCACCGTTTTCGATCTTGCCCACGAGTGCGGTCGAATAGCTGATCGCCCCCGCGAGTTCCTGTTGGGACATTTCAGCGGCGACGCGGGCTAGTTTCAGCTCTTCGCCAAAGTGGTCGAGCATTGGTGATCTTTGCACGGACAACCTCCGGACAAGTTTGCTACCAACGGATCATGTCGTCATACGCGCTGCAGGGTCGACGCACTGAGCCTCCCCAACATAGTGAATTCCACAGCAGAGTGTCACTAGCGGAACCGCTCGGACCCATCGGCAAGTGGACCCGGACGGGCGGGACTGCGGGGCCGCCCCGGCTTCCCCGCCCAACCTCCCCGGGGCGGCCCCTTCCAACGGTGAGAAGGAGACGAATCATGTCCAGCGAAGACGACGAGACGACCGGGCAACACGACAAACCCACAATGGAAGTTGCACCGCGCGAGATGACGCCGGATCTGCCGCCGGCCCGCGCGCCGAGAAGACGTTCGACAAATCGAGGACCGGGGTACGACGACCCGCCGATCGTCCCGCTCGAACTGTTCGCGGTCGGTGTCTCCGGACGCGTACGCCGTGATCCTCACCGGCCGGCGTGACCGCGCGTACGCGTACCCGAAGGCGACCGCACCTGCCGATGCGGCCGACGTGGCGGTGCCGGGTCTGCGCAGCCGAATGGCCGTGCGGTCCGGCCCGGCTGGCGCTGCTGGCGGAGTTCCACCGTAACCGGGTCGCGCTCTGCCTCTACCTCTCCGCGCAGTACGTCCACGCCCTGGAAGACCTCGCCGAGTACGCCCCGAACGCGCCCCGCGAAAACCTGTACAACCGTTTCATCGCCTGGCCGCCGGTGCCGCGCCGATGACCGAACCGGCGCGTTCCCGACTGGTGAAGGTGACCTTCAACCTCACCCCGTCGGCCAACTCGGCACTGGACCGGCTCGTCGAACTTGACGGCAATCGCACCGACGCGCTCAACCACGCGGTGAAAATCGCCGCGCTGCTGCATGACCTGGCGCCCGAGGGGCATTTCACGATTGTGCGGGACGATGGCGTACCCCGCGAGATCTACCTGATCTGACCACCATCCGGAGAAGAGGTGCGGCCAGCGTGGACAACGACGATTTGCTCGCCCCGCACCGCCCCGACGCCGCATGGAATTGTGGTGACTGCGGCGAACCGTGGCCGTGCCCGGTATTCCGCGCCCGCCTCCGGTCGCTCTATCATGGCGACCCGGAGAAGCTGACGACATTCATGCGGCATTTCCACGAACGGGCGGCGGTCGATCTGGTCGACCTGCCCCCGGCGCAGATCGAGGCCCGATTCCTCGGCTGGATATCGGACCCGCCGCCACGCCGCCGGCTTCGCTCGATCTGACGGCTCGGCGGGGCATGGCTGGGGCGGTGAGTGGGGAAGAATGCCGGAGACGTCCAAAGGATCCGGGAGGGAAACCATGGCTCCGCCACCCCGCATGATCGTTTCTGGCATCGTGCTCGACTCGCCCGACGCGCAGGAACTCGCGGCGTTCTACCGGCGGCTGCTCGGCTGGAACGTGGAGCAGGACGAGCCGGACTGGGTGAAGCTGAGCGCACCCGTGGGCGGTGCCGGGTTGTCGTTCCAGACCGAGTCGGCGTACGTGCGGCCGACCTGGCCCGCCGGCCCGGACGACCAGCAGATGATGCTGCACCTGGACATCGAGGTGGACGACCTGGAGGTGGCCGGGGCGCACGCGATCGCGGCCGGTGCGACGCTCGCGGACTTCCAACCCCAGGAGGACGTACGGGTCTACCTCGACCCGGCCGGTCACCCGTTCTGCCTGTTCCTGCCGGGCTGAGCCCGCTCGATCCTGCCCGGCCCGTAGCTCACGCCCCCGGTTGGTCACGTCCGGCACCGCCCCGTGACGGGCCGGACGTGACCATTCGGGGGCAGCCGCGCTCACACGGGACGCGACCCGACCTGACGAGCCCGCACCGGCACCCGCGCCAGGCGGTTCAGCACCTGCTTCAACCGGGGTGCGAGCGGGCGTTCGACCAGCACGTGGATGGCGTACGCGAGTGCACCCATGCCGGCGATCAAGACGGCGAGCAGCACCCATTTCAGCCCCGGGTACGGCGTGACCAGCGGGCCGAACCAGCCCAGCAGCACGAAGCCGATGTGCGCGTGGACGAGGTAGAGCGGGTAGGTCAGTGATCCGGCCACCAGGAACCAGCGCCGGCCGATCCCGGCGGTGGCCTCCAGGGCGATCAGCGTGACCACCATGAAGATCAGCCAGATCACGCCGATGACGACCGCCGAATGGAACCCGGTCTGGTAGCGCTCGGCAACGTCGGCGGCGAAGCCCAGTCCCCGGTAGACCGCGTTCGCGTACGACAGCACCAGGATCGCCACCAGTTCCCAACTCGGGCCGAACCGGTGCAGCAGGCTCAGCGCCATCCCGGCGACGAAGTAGTGCGAGAACGTGGTCTGGAGCAGCAGGTCGGCGGCGGACGGCAGCAGGCCGAGTTCGTACAGCCCGGTCAGTGCCAGCCAGCCCCAGAGCGCGGTGAGCACCCGGCGGCGGGTCAGTCCGACCAGCGCCAACACGAACACGATCAGGTAGAACCGCAGTTCGGCCCAGAGCGTCCAGTAGACGACGTCGATGTTGTCGATGTTGGCCGCCGGGTTCAGCATGGTCAGGTTCGCCAGGTACTGCACCGGGCCGATCGGGAACCGGCCGGAGACGACGCTCACCACTGCGGTGAGGGTGACCGCGACCCAGAACGCCGGGTAGAGCCGGACGATCCGGGAGACGACAAACTCCCGAGGCGTACGGTTCCAGGCGCTGGACAGGACCACGAACCCGCTGATCACGAAGAACAGGTCGACGCCGAGGTAGCCGTACCGGGTCACCTCACCGAGCACCGGGAAGGTGACCGGGCTGAGGCCCTGCATCCAGGCGGAGAAGGTGTAGTGGAAGACGACGACCGCCAGCGCCGCGATGATCCGCAGCAGGTCGACCTCGTACAGCCGCCTCACGTCAGGTCGACCGGGCCGTACCGGGTGCTGTCGGCCCGCGTGGTCAGGGCCCAGTAGCGGTCGCCGTACGACCAGTGCCACCACTCGGTCGGGTAGTTGACCATGCCGGCGGCCGACAGTGCCGTACCGAGGATGTCGCGGTTGGCCCTCGCCTCGGGCGAGATGTCGGGCGAGCCGGTGAAACAGGCATTCGCGCTGGCCACCGGGCTGTCGTTGACGGCCGTACCCAGGTCGAGTTCGTCGCCGTCGGCGGTGCAGAGGGTCAGGTCGACGGTTCCGCCGGTGCTGTGCGGGGCCACCTCGGGCGGGGAGACGTACTTGCTCGCCTCGACGTGCAGGCGGTCCGGCTCCCACTGTGGATACCGCTGACGCAGTTCGTCCTTGTAGCCCTCGAAGTAGGTGGTCTGGAGCGTCAGCGGGCGGTAGCCCTCGACGATCAGCAGCCGCAGCCCGTACGGCAGGCTTCGCTGGGCGGCGAGCAGCCGGGCGGCGGTCTCCTCCCGTAGGTGGGCGTACGCGCCGGCCGGGTCGGCGAGACGGTCGTCCACCCGGAAATCGTCGATCCGACGCAGGTCGACCAGGGGTTCGTTGTTGTCGCCGAGCGGGATGGCGGAGATCCGCCGGTCGGAGAGCAGGATCATGAGCCGTACCGTCCGGCGGCGTCGATGATCGCGGTCGCGACGGCCGCGGCGGCGTCGGGGCGGCCGTAGCGGCGGGCGGTGTCGGCCAGGTGTCGGCGCCGGTCGGGGTGGTCGAGCAGCATCATGATCTCCTCGCGGAGGCGGTCGGGGGTCGCGTCGGGGCCGGCGAGCATCCGGGCCGCGCCCGCTTCGGCCAGGTGCCGGGCGGTACGCCGCTGCTCGTCACCCCCGGTCGGGATCAACGGGACGAACACACATGCCTTGCCGAGTGCGGTGAGTTCGGCAACGGTTCCGGCGCCGCTGCGGGCCACCACGATGTCGGCGGCGGCGAGCACGTCCGGCATTTCGTCGTGCACGTAGTCGACCACCCGGTAGCGGTCGCGCAGGTGCTCCGGCAGGCCGTCGGCGGTCAGCCTCATCCGGTCGAAGGAGAACTCGCCGCACTGGTGCAGGATCTGACAGCCGGCCAGCAGGTCCGGCAGGATCTCCGCGATCAGGTTGTTGACCTGCACCGCACCCTGGGCGCCGCCGGTGACGTACAGCAGCGGCAGGTGCGGGTCCAGGCGGTACGCGGCCAGCGCCCGACCCCGGTCACCGCGCAGGATCTCCGGCCGGATCGGGTTGCCGGTGACGACCGCGCGGGCCTTCGCCCGTTCGGGCAGGTGGTCCACCGAGGACTCGTGGCTGAGCAGCACCCGGTCGGCGATCCGGGCCAGGATCCGGTTCGCCAGCCCGAGGGTGAGGATCTGCTCGTGCATGACCAGCGGCCGGCGGGTCAGCCAGGCCGCGATCCCGATCGGTACGGAGACGTACCCGCCGGTCGAGAGGACCACTGCCGGTCGGGTACGGGCCACGATCATGATCGCCTGGAGGATGCCGAGCGGGATCCGGAACGCGTCCGCGATGTTGCGCCCCAGCTCCCGCAGGCTCGGCGACCGGCGCAGTTTGCCGGTGGTGATCGCCTGGAACGGGATGCCCTCCTGCCGGGCGATCTTCGCCTCCAGGCCGTGTGAGACACCGACCCAGAGCAGTTCCGGTTCGGTGCCGGCGACCGCGAGCCGGGCGCGCAGCGTACGGATGGTGGTCAACGCCGGGTAGGTGTGGCCGCCGGTCCCGCCGCCGGTGACGACCACCCGGATCCCGCGCAGGCGCTCCGCGCTGTAGATGACCATGCTGCTCAGACCGCCGCCGCGCCGAGCCGGGACTCCTTCAGCGCGCCCGCGACGAGGATGTCGAGCAGGGCGGTGTAGCTGATTCCGGAGCGCTGCCAGATCTGCGGGTACTGCGACGCGGCGGTGAAACCGGGGAACGTGTTGACCTCGTTGACCACCGGTTCCTGCCCGGTGTGCGGGAGGAAGAAGTCGACCCGGAGCAGCCCCCGGCAGCCGAGGGTGCGGAACGCCTGCACCGCCCGGTCCTGGAGCATCCGGGTGGAGTCGGGGTCGAGCGCGGCCGGGATGTGGAAGACGGCGCCGCCGTCGTACTTGGCGTCGTAGTCGAAGAAGGCGGCGCTGGCGACGCTGATCTCCAGCGGTGGGCCGGCTTCGATCCGGCCGTCCGGGTGTTCGAGTACGGCGACGTCGATCTCGCGTCCGCGTACGGCCGCCTCGACCAGCACCCGGCTGTCACTTTCGCGCGCCAGCTCCAGTGCGGCCGGCAACTGCTCCCACCGTTCCACCTTGGACACGCCGATGCTGGAGCCGGCGCGGGCGGGCTTGACGAATACGGGCAGGCCCAGCCGCTCCCGGTCGGCCTCCGACAGCTCCTCGCCCGGACGCAGGGTCACCCCGTCGGCGACCCGCAGTCCGTCGGCGGCGAGCAGGCGCTTGGTGACCTGCTTGTCCATGCCCGCTGCGCTG
Organism: Micromonospora sp. NPDC049523; assembly: GCF_040676775.1. NCBI lineage: Bacteria > Bacillati > Actinomycetota > Actinomycetes > Micromonosporales > Micromonosporaceae > Micromonospora > Micromonospora sp. NPDC049523. Next base: position 66,475 of record NZ_JBFAPP010000022.1, read on the forward strand.
GCGAAGACCCCGTTGCCGACGTACGCGACGCCGAGCCACTCCAGCATCGACTGGACCGTGCCGTCCTCGCCGTACGGGCCGTGCAGTGCCGGGAACACCACGTCGTGGGCGCCCAGCACCTTCAGTGCCGTGCTGAACGTGACCGGCTCGCCGTCGACGCGCCACCGACCGTCCCGCTCGATCAGCACCTCGGTCACGTCGTACGCGTCGCGGTCGAGGTGGGCGAGGATGCTCTCCGCCGAGCGGCGGGAAACGTCGTGCTCGCCGCTGCGCCCACCGAAGAGCACCGCCAGCCGGATGTTCGTCAACTCATCGCTCCAAGTGAAGATGTACCCGCGCCACCCGCGCGCCGATCCCGGTCATGACCTCGTGCGGATTGGTCCCCGCCCACCGCGCCCACTCCCCCACCGTCGGCTCCGCCCCTTCGCTCGGCGCCGCACCCGATGCGCCGCCACCCCCGCTGACGGCGCCGGGGCCACCGCTGGCGCCGCCGGACGGGGCCGCGCCGCCGGGGCCGAAGACGACAACCTCGTCGCCGAGGGCCACCGGCAGGTCGCCTGCGTCGACGACGCACTGGTCCATGGCGATCCGGCCGACGATCGGGCACCGCCGACCGCCGAGCCACACCGACGCGCGGCCCTCGGTGGTCCGGGACAGGCCGTCGGCGTACCCGAGCGGGATCAGCGCGAGCGTGGTCGCCCGGTCGGTGACGTGTTCGGGCCCGTACGACACACCGCTGCCGGCCGGCACCCGCTTGACGTTGACCACGCTCGTACGCAGGGTCATGGCGGGGCGCAGTCCGAACCGTCCGGGACCGGTCGAGCCGAACGGGTCGACGCCGTACAGGGCGAGCCCGATCCGGCAGAGGTCGTACCGCGCCTCCGGTACGCCGAGCGCCGCCGCGGAGTTGGCCAGGTGCACCACGTCGGGGGTCAGGCACGCGTCCCGGGCGATCCGCAGCGCGTCCCGGAACGTCGACACCTGACCGGCGACACTGCGGCTGCCCGGCTCCTCGGCGTTGGTCAGGTGCGACCAGACACCCCGTACGCGCACGTTGCCCTCGGCCTCGTACTTGCGGGCCCAGGTGACGAGTTCGGGCCAGTCGTCGCCGTTGGCTCCGTTGCGGGACAGGCCGATGTCGGCCTTGAGCTGCACCGTCGCGGGGGTGCCGAGCCGGGTGGCCGCTCCGGCGACCGCATGCAGGTGGGTGAGGGTCGACACCGCGATGTCGACCCGCGCGGTGATCAGGTGGGTGAAGTCCTCGTCGGGGCGGTGCAGCCAGCTCAGGATCGGCGCCCCGATCCCCGCCGTACGCAGCTCCAGCGCCTCCGTGCTGGAGGTCACGCCGAGCCAGCTCGCTCCGGCCCGTACGGCGGCTCGGGCGACCGGCACCGCGCCGTGCCCGAAGGCGTCGGCCTTGACCACTGCCATCAGCCCGGTCCGGGCGACCCCCGCGACGGTACGGACGTTGTCACCGATCGCCGAGAGGTCGATCACCGCCTCGGCCAGTTGCCCGCTCATCGGGCCTGCCCCAGCGGCAGTGCGGTCGCCCGTCCTACCGACAACCACGAGAGGACCGGCCGCCATGAAACACAAGGAGTCACCAGATAACCCCTTTCTCGCGATAAATCGGCTAGCCGAAGGCGTACACCCAGTTCGGCCCCACTTCCCACCGGGACCCCGCGCGACTATACACAGCATGTATACATGCCGTGTCTACCTCCACCCCGCACACCCCCAACACCCCACACCCCCACCCGAAGACCCGCCCTGACGTAGAGAAAGAGTGGCTATCCCGGCGCGGGAAGCCACTCTTTCTCTACAAGAGGGTCGATCTTGGCGGGGGAAGGCGGGAGCGGACACGCTGGTTATCGTGCTCGGGGGTCGTGTGGATTCTGTGAAGAAGTGACCATCGGGGGGTTTTGTCGCGGCGGAGTCGGTGCCGCCCTGCGGGCTCAGTCGTCGTCGGGGCGGCGCAGGCGCTTGGTCTGACCCCGTCGCTTCTTGTCCGCGATCCGGCGCTCCTTCGCACCCCGTGAGGGTCGGGTCGCCCGGCGCGGCGGGGCCGGTGGCGCGGTGGCCTCGGCCAGCAGGGCGGCCAGCCGCTCCCGGGCCGCCTCCCGGTTCATCAACTGCGACCGGTGCTCCGAGGCCGCGATGGTCAACACCCCGTCGACCAGGCGGTTGGCCAACCGGTCCAACGCCCGCGCCTTCAGATGCTCCGGCAGGGCGGTCGACCGACCCAGGTCGAAGGAAAGCTCCACCCTGGAGTCGGTCGTGTTCACGCCCTGCCCGCCGGGACCGCTGGACCGGGAGAAACGCCAGGTCAGCTCCGCGTCGGGGATCGCCGTACCGGGGCGGATGGGCAACGTCACGACGCCGGCCGTCCGGCTCGGACGATCGTCATGTCGTCAGCCATGGCTAGAGGCTAGCCTCCCGCCCCGATACTCCCGCCGGCAATTTTCAGCCACCCTTGCCGATGATCGTGTCGGCCACCTGCTGGACCTGCTCGATCGGGATGGCAAACCCGATGCCGATCGAACCCTTTCCGTCGATGGTGGCGATGGCGGTGTTCACGCCGACCACCTCACCCCGCGCGTTGACCAGTGGCCCACCCGAGTTGCCGGGATTGATCGGGGCGTCGGTCTGCACCGCGCGGTGCCGGTTGTTGCCGAGCTTCACCTGCCGGTCCAGCGCGCTGACGATGCCGGCGGTGACCGTACCGGAAAGTCCCAGCGGCGAACCGACCGCGAGCACCGGCTCACCCACCCTGGTCGCGCCGGGTTTGGCCAGGACCAGCGGGGCCAGGCCGGCGCCCGCCGGCACCTTGAGCACCGCGATGTCGCTGCCCGAGTCGCGCCCCACCACCTGGGCCGGCAACTGCCGGCCGTCGGGTGTCTCGACCATCACCGTCGGCTCACCGGCGGTGCTGCTGCCGGTGCCGGCCGCGCCCGGACCCGCCGACGCGGCCGCCGCCCCGGCCTGGGCCACGATGTGGTCGTTCGTGATCAGATGCTGCTGGTCGTCGATGGCGAAGCCCGACCCGGTGGCCATCCCGCCGCCGCTGGCCACGGTCACCGACACCACACCGGGTACGACCTGCGCCGCCGCACCCACCATGTCCGGTGGCAGCGCGGACGGCGAGGCGGACGCCTGCGGATCCGGCCCGTCCTGCCCGGCGACATAACCCCCGGCGAGCCCGCCGGAGGCCAGCGAGAGCGCGATCACGGCCAGCCCGGTCAGCAGGATCCGTCGCCACCGTCGCCCGGCCGAGCCGGAGCCGTCGCCGTCCCCGTTGCCCCGCCCACCGGAGGCCGGATCAAGATCAGGTGAGATGAACCATGGGCCGCGCGGCTCGCCCAGCCCGCTCTGCTGTGCCATAGCGCACTCCTCGTCTGGTCGGTCCCGCTCCCGCATCCCCATCCAGCCAGTTCCCGAACCGTTCCGCGCCCGGCGCCCGCTCAGGGGAGCCTGGAGAACCAGACCATCGAGCCGGCCGCCGCACCCAGGGCCAGCAGCAGGCCCACACCGATGAACCGAGCCGACACGTCCTGCTGCTCGGTGCGATAGCCGACCGACGTACCGATGTCCTGGTAGACGGCCCGCAGTTCGGCGCTCGTACCGGCCTCGTGGAACTCGCCGCCGGTCTCCTCCGCCACCGTGCGCAGGGTCTGACCGTCGACCGGCACCCGGATCGGGCGCCCGCCCCGGTCGATGTAACCGGCCGCGGTGCCGAACGAGATCGTGTGCACCGGCACCTTCAGCTTCACCGCGTCGTCCGCCGCCGTCATCGGATCCCGACCGGAGGTGTTCGCCCCGTCGGAGAGCAGCACGATCCGGGCCGGCGGTGGTTCCTGCGCGGCCTGGGAGTCCAGCGTCCGTACGGCCTCCAGCGAGGTGCTGATCGCCTCGCCGATCGCGGTCCCCTGGACCCCGGTGCTCCCCTCGGCCAGGCGTTTGATGCCCAGGTGCAGCGCGCTGCGGTCGGTGCCGGGCGGCACCAGTACGGCGGCACTGCCGGCGAACGCGACCAGCCCGACGTTGAACTCGTCCGGCAGCGCGTCGGCGAACTTGTGCGCCGCCACCTTCGCCGCCGCCAGCCGGTCCGGTTCCACGTCGGTGGCGAGCATCGAGGTCGACACGTCCACCGCGACCATGACCGTGGCCCGTTCCCGGGGCACCTGCACCTCCGCTGACGGGCGGGCGAACCCGACCACCAGCAACGCCAGCATCGCCAGGAACAGGCTCGCCGGTACGTGCCGGCGCCAGGCCGGACGTTTCGGCGCCACCCGGTCGAGCAGGCGCAGGTTGGTGAAGCGGACCGCGTACTGGCTGCGTCGGCGCTGCATGAGGACATAACCGACGGCAACCGCCAGTACGCCCGCGAGCAGCCACAACCGTTCCGGAGACTGCCAGGTCACCAGCCACCCCCCGGTCCCGCCGCCACCGTCGCGCCGGCCGCACGGGCCGGTGGACGGGCGGCTCTGGCCAACCGTCGCCGGGACTGCACGTGCCGCGCGATGTCGGCGATCCAGTCCCGATCCGTACGCAGTTCGAGGTGCTCGGCACCGGATCGGCGTACCGCCCCGGCGACCAGTTCCCGCTGGGCCTGGGCGGCCTCGGCGAACCGCTGGCGTACCCGCCGGTCGCCGGTCGACACCTCGCGGCGCTGCCCGCCCTCCGGGTCCACGAAGGTGATCACCCCGACGTCGGGCAGTTCGAGTTCCCGGGGGTCGACGACCTCGATCGCGAGCACCTGGTGCCGGGCGGTCAGCCGCCGCAGCGGTCGTTCCCAGGTCGGTTCGCCGACGTCGGCGTCCGGCAGCCCGTCGAGGAAGTCCGAGACGACCACGGCCAACCCGCGCCGGGGGGTGGCCGAGTTCAGCGCGGCGATCGCCTCGGCGAGGGCCGGCGGCCGTACGCCGTCACCGCCGCGCGGCGCGGCGAGCAGCGTACGCAGCAGGCTCATCAGGTGGTCACGACCGGTACGGGCCGGAAAGCGGCGGACTCCCTCCGGACCGAGTAGGTGCGCGCCGAGCCGGTTGCCGGAGCCGGCGGTGAGGTATCCGATCGCGGCCACCGCCGCCACCGCCAGTTCCCGCTTCTCCACCTCGGCGGTGCCGAAGTCCATGCTCGGGGTCGAGTCGACCAGCAGCCAGGTGGTCAGTTCCCGGTCCGCGTCCACCTCGCGTACGTGCGGCAGCGTGGTCCGGGCGGTGACCGCCCAGTCCATCCGGCGTACCTCGTCCTCGCCGGGCCGGTACTCCCGGCTGCCGGAGCACTCGGAACCCGGTCCGGGCAGCAGGCTGAGGTACTGGCCGTGCAGCAGCCCGTCGAGCCGGCGGTTGATGGCCAGCTCCAACCGGCGCAGCCGGCCCTCCGGCGCCAACTCGCCCAACGAGGCGCCTGCCCCGTGTTCGCGGTCGGAGCGGGTCATGGCGTCTCCTCGCTGCGCTCGTCGACACCATGACCGCAATGCCAGAGCCGACCGATGACCTCGCTGCGCTCGGTCATGCGGCGGCCAGGCCCGGGGTGCGGTCGTCGTCGCGGCGGGCGGGGGCGATCCGGGGCGGGGGTACCGCCTCGATCAGCCGGCGTACCACCGCCTCGGCCGGGATCCCGTCGGCTACCGCGTCGAAGGAGAGCACCAGCCGGTGCGAGATGACGTCCACGGCCAGTTCCCGGATGTCCTCGGGCAGCACGTAGTCGCGACCACGCAGCATGGCCTGGGCCCGTGCGGCGGCCACCAGGCCGAGGGTGGCGCGCGGGCTCGCACCGTACGCCAGCAGCGGCGCCACGTCCTGCAACCCGAACCGGGCCGGGTTGCGGGTGGCCAGGATCAGCCGGACGACGTACTCGGCGAGGGCGTGGTGGACGAAGACCTGGGAGGCCCGGTGCTGCAACGTACGCAGCCGGTGCGGGTCCAGCACCCGGCGTACCCGTGGGCGGTCGGTGCTCATCCGGTAGAGGATGGCGAGTTCGTCGACGTCGCTGGGGTAGTCGACGGTCACCTTCATCAGGAACCGGTCCCGCTGCGCCTCCGGGAGCTGGTAGACGCCCTCGGACTCGATCGGGTTCTGGGTGGCGAGCACCAGGAACGGGTTCGGCACCGGATAGCTGGTGCCGCCGATGGAGACCTGGCGCTCGGCCATCGCCTCCAGCAGCGCCGACTGCACCTTCGCCGGGGCCCGGTTGATCTCGTCGGCGAGCACCAGGTTCGCCATGATCGGGCCCAGCTCGACGTCGAAGGTCTCCTTCGACGCCCGGTAGATGCGGGTGCCGACGATGTCCGAGGGCACCAGGTCGGGAGTGAACTGGATGCGGGAGAAGCTGCCGCCGACGACGTTCGCCAGGGTCTGCGCGGCGAGCGTCTTCGCCACCCCGGGTACGCCCTCCAGCAGGCAGTGCCCGTCGGCCAGCAACGCGGTGAGTAGCCGCTCGACCAGGCGGTCCTGGCCGACGATGACCCGTTTGACCTCAAACAGGGTCTGTTCAAGTTCGGGGCCGGTCGACGTTGTCTCGACCGGCCTGGGCCCACTGGCCAAGGTGTCCGACATGTCCGTCACGGTGCAAGCTTCCCCGTCAGGGCACGGGCAAACATGTAAGGACCGGTCTTTGTCCAACCGGCGCCAGAACGGTGCAGTGCACCCCTTACCCGTAGTACCAGACCGGGAGCGACACGAAACGGCCACCTGCACCCACTAGCTTGACCGTCGGCGCCGATCACACTCGTGCGCGCACGGCAACGGACGGAAAGGCTCCTTCCCGCCAGCGGACCGGCGGGAAGGAGTCACTCCTTACACCTCGGCGGGCGCGCGGGAGACGCCGTACGTGAGCGCGTCGACCAGGGCGTGCCAGCTCGCCTCGACCACGTTGTTGTGTACGCCGACCGTGGTCCAGTCCCGGCCCCGGTCACCGGTCGTCTCGACCAGCACCCGGGTGATCGCCCCGGTGCCGTGGCTGCCCTCCAGGATCCGCACCTTGTAGTCGGCCAGTTCGAACGTACGCAGGGCCGGGTAGTGCCGGGTCAGCGCCACCCGCAGCGCCTCGTCCAGTGCGTTGACCGGACCGTTGCCCTCGGCGGTGGCGATGACCCGCTCACCGCGTACGCGGATCTTGACGGTCGCCTCGGAGACCACCGAGCCGTCCTCCCGGTGCTCGACCAGCACCCGGTACGACTCCAGCGTGAACGGCCGAGGCACGTCCTGGCCGGGCAACTCGGAGCGGACCAGCAGCTCGAACGAGGCGTCGGCGGCCTCGAACGACCAGCCGCCGGCCTCCAGTTCCTTGACCCGCTTGGTCACGTTCGACAGGGCTTCGGGATGGCCGGCCAGGTCAATGCCGAGCTCACGACTCTTGAGCTCGATGCTGGCCCGACCGGCCATCTCCGTCACCAGGATCCGCATGTCGTTACCGACCAGCGTCGGCTCCACGTGGTTGTAGAGCACCGGATCCACCTTGATCGCGCTCGCGTGCAGCCCCGCCTTGTGGGCGAAGGCGGCGGCCCCGACGTAGGCCTGGTGGGTGTCGGGGGCGATGTTGGCGATCTCGGTGATGGCGTGCGAGACGCGCACCATCTGTTCCAGGCAGCCGTCCGGTAGGACGGGCAGCCCGAGCTTGAGTTGCAGGTTGCCGACGACGGTGAACAGGTCGGCGTTGCCGGGGCGTTCGCCGTACCCGTTGGCGGTGCACTGGAAGTGCTCGACGCCGGCCTCGACCGCGGCGACGGTGTTGGCGACCGCGCAGCCGGTGTCGTTCTGGCAGTGGATGCCGAGCCGGGCCGGGCTGATGCCGAGCCGCTCGGTCAGCGCGTTGATCGCGGCGGTGATCTGCGACGGCAGCATGCCGCCGTTGGTGTCGCACATGACCACCCGCTCGGCGCCCGCGGCGAGCGCGGTCTCGACCACCGAAGCGGTGTACGCCGGGTCGAAGCGGAAGCCGTCGAAGAAGTGTTCGCAGTCGAGGAAGACCCGGCGTCCCTCGGCGACGAAGTGCGCGACGCTGTCCCGCACCATGGCGAGGTTCTCCGCCCCGGTGGTGCGCAGGGCCCGTTCGACGTGCCGGATGTCGGACTTGGCGACCAGGCAGACCGCCGGTGTCTCGGCGTCGAGCAGGGCGCGTACCTGGGGGTCGTCGGCGACCGCCAGTCCGGCCTTGCGGGTGGCACCGAACGCGACCAGGGTGGCGTGGCGAAGCTGGAGTTCGGTACGGGCGCGCTGGAAGAACTCGGTGTCCTTGGGCATCGCGCCGGGCCAGCCGCCCTCGATGAAGCCGACGCCGAACTCGTCGAGCAGCCTGGCCACGGCCAGCTTGTCGACCACCGAGTAGCTGATCCCCTCACGCTGTGCACCGTCGCGCAGCGTCGTGTCGAAGACCTGGAAAGCCATCTGAGTCCTTTCGAGAGCAGCACCGTCCGTCCGGCTGCGGCCCCAAGGCCGGACAAACAAAATGACCCCCCGCTGATGCGGGAGGTCTGCGCGCTCGGCGGAGGGGTTGCCGGCGCGCTAGTCGCGAATAATCAGTACGTGCTGGGTCACGCTCGGTACTCTGCCACTCCCGACCGGATTCCGGGAGGGAAAATCCACATCTCGGGATACCGGGTTCGCGGCACCATTACGACCGGCCGCGCCGGAACGGGTCGGGTGACCGGTAGGTGTAGCTTCCGGCAACTCTGGGTAGCAGGGTCCGGGACAGCGAAGTCGAGGACGAGAAGAGGAGTGAAAGCCAATGAACAGGCTCGATCCTCAGCCGACCCCGGACCAGAACCCGGAACCGATCCCGTTTCGGACCCCGGAGCCGACACCGGACCAGGCGCTGGACCCGACCAGCCGTCGCGGACCCGACGAGTGGACCGGCTCCGCCTCCGCGGAGACGTACCAGTCGACGGGCACGCCCCTCCCGCCGGGCGCTTACGAGTCTGACGGCTCGTTCCAGCCGTGGCGCTACCGCGACGACGCCGGGGTGACCGGCGCCGACCTGGTCGGCTACCACGTGGAGGCGACCGACGGCGGCATCGGCAAGATCGACCGCGCCAACTACGAGGTCGACGCCAGCTTCCTGGTGGTCGACACCGGGCCGTGGATCTTCGGCAAGAAGGTCATGCTGCCCGCGGGCGTGGTCAATCACGTCGACCACGACGACCGCAAGGTCTACGTGGATCGGGACAAGGCCCAGATCAAGGCCGCTCCCGAGTACGCCGAAAGCGACCAGACCGATCCGGTCTACCTGGACAAGATCGGTGGCTACTACGGCGGCATGTACGGCTTGCCGGGCACGCCGCCGCTGCCCCCGGACCGGCCGCTCTGACCGTGACCGGGCAGTAGCCCCAGCAGACCGGGCCGACCGCTCATCCGGTCGGACAACCGAGGCGGGCCGGTGGGTTTCATCCCACCGGCCCGCCGTCCGTCCACCGCTGTCAACGGGCGGTCTCCCTGGCGCCGCTAGGTGCGGTCCGGCTCCGTGACATACGGATCCGAGGCTGTTGCGTGCGGATCCGGGGCTGTTGCGTGCGGATCCGAGCCTGTTGCGTGCGGATCCGAGCCTGTTGCGTGCGGATCCGGGGCTGTTGCGTGCGGATACGGGGCGCGCAGGTGGCGGATGGACGGCGCGCAGAGGGTACCCGCGGCGGCGAGCAGCGCCACCCCGGCGCAGCACAGCATCGCGGGTCGCGGGCCGAACGCGGTCGCCGCCGCCCCGACCAGCAGCAGCCCGATCGGGCCGAACATGTAGCTGCCGAGCGCGTCGTAGGCGCTGATCCGGGACAGCATTTCCGGCCTGATCTCCCGTTGCAGCGTCGTATCCCAGATCACGTTGCCGATGTCGACGCTGATCCCCGTGACCAGACCGGCGAGCACCACCGTCCACAGTGGCGCACCGAGGCCGAGCAGCAGGTAGAGCGGGACGGCGGCGGCACACGTCGCCACCGCCACCATCAGCAGCGGCCGGCGGGGGCGCAGCCGGATCGCGATCACCACCCCGATCAGCATTCCGACCGCCTCGCCGACGAGCACCGCCGACCAGGCCGCCGCCCCGCCCAACTCCCGCTGCGCGACCACCGGCCCGAGCACCCCGTGCACGGCCTGCGTCGTCGCCACCGTGAACGCGAACTGGACCACCATCACCCAGAGCCACTGCCGACCCACGAACTCCCGCCACCCCGCACGAAGGTCGGCGAACGGCGTGCCTGCGGTCGGACCGACGGCGGCAGCAGCCGTACCGGCGGTCGCACCGACGGCGGCAGCAGCCGTACCGGCGGTCGCACCGACGGCGAGAGCGGCAGTGCCGGCCGTGGTGGCCTTGCCGGGGCGGCCGAGCCCGACGACGAACACCGAGGACAGGGCGAAGAAGGCACCGCTGAACGCGAGCGCCGGGCCGCCACCCAGCAGCACCACCATCGTGCCGCCGAGCGTGAAGCCGGCCAGCCGGGCGGTGTTCGTACCCATGCGGAGCAGGCCGTTCGCGGCCTGCAACCGGTCCGCGGACACCACCTCGGGCACGATGCCCAGGATCGCGGGAAAGAGCACCGCGACTCCGACCCCGGCGAGCGCGGCGCCCGCGACCAGCGCCGGCAGCGGGGCGCGGCCGGTCACCAGCATGGCCGAGAGCAACAGGTACGCCGCCGCGCAGATCAGTTCCCCCGCGATCATGACCCGGTAGCGGGGCAGCCGGTCGGCGAGCACCCCACCAGCGAGCATGAGGACCATCTGCGGCACGGCCTGCCCGACCAGCACCAGGGAAAGCGTGGTCGCCGTCGCCCCCGGCAACCCGAGTACGCCGAACGCGAGTGCCACCGGCGCGAACGCGCCACCGAGCACGGACGCGGTACGGGCGGCGAACAGCAGTGCGAAGCGACGGTCCCGGAACAGATACAGGTCTTCCCGGTAGCTGTGCACCCAATCAAGACAATCACTGTCTCGCCACCGCGAGTCATGATCATCACGTCGCTGACCGGCTCCGGGTAGCCGATATGGTGAGTCACATGGACGCATCCCCGGTCAGCCGCGTGACCGCCTTCGGCAGCCTGTTCAACTTCCGCGACGTCGGTGGTTACACCGGACTCGACGGGCGCACGGTCCGCTGGCGGCGGCTGTACCGCTCGGACTCGCTGCACCGGATCGACGAGGCCGACCAGGCGATCCTCGCCGACCTGGGCATCCGTACGGTGCTGGACCTGCGCCGGCCGCACGAGGTGAAGCGGGACGGCCGGGTGCCGGCCTACGAGGGGCTGGACTACCGGCACATCCACCCGGAGCACCGGGAGTGGGACGAGGTCCCGTACGACGAGCAGTTGGGTGTCGCCCACTACCTCGCCGAGCGTTACCGGGACCTGGCCGAAACCGGGGCGGCCGGCATAGCGCGGGCGGTCGGCACGATCGCGGACGAGGACGCGGCTCCGGTGGTGGTGCACTGCGTGGCCGGCAAGGACCGTACCGGGGTGGTCTGCGCGCTGACCCTGTCGCTGCTCGGGGTGAGTGACGCCGACATCGCCGCCGACTACGCCCTCAGCACCGACGCCTCGGAACGCTTCCGCCGCTGGATCACCACCCAGCTCCCCGCACGCGACTTCCCCACCCCCCAGCCCTACTACTCCTCCCCCGCCGAAGCGATGACCATCTTCCTCACCACCCTCCGCCAAAACCACGGCTCGATAGAGCAATACCTCCTAACCGCCGGCCTAACCCCCACCCAAATCCAATCCCTCCGCACCCACCTCCTCACCTGACCCCCGAAACACGCGTTGATCATGAAGTTAGCGACGCCGCCAGAGCGGAAAACCGTCGCTAACTTCATGATCAACAGCGTTGGGTGGGCCGAGGAGGCCGGTTAGGCGATGTGGTGGACCCAGTTGTGGGGGTCGGTGGCGCGGCCGCGTTGGAGGTCCACCAGGCGCTGGCGTAGGGCGGTGGTGGTTTCGCCGGGGGTGCCGTCGGCGATGGTGAACTCGCCGTCGGGGAAGCGGACCGTGCCGATCGGGGTGATCACGGCGGCGGTGCCGCAGGCGAAGACCTCGCGGAGCTTGCCGCTGGCCGCGTCGGCCTGCCAGTCGGCGAACGAAACCGGCCGCTCGATCACGGTCCGGCCCTCCTCACTGGCCAGCGTCATCACCGAGTCACGGGTGATGCCGGGCAGGATCGTGCCGGTCAGCGGCGGGGTGACCAGGGTGCCGTCGTCGTAGACGAAGAAGATGTTCATCCCGCCCAGCTCGTCGACGTACTTGCGCTCCACCGCGTCGAGGAAGACCACCTGTTCGCAGTCGTGCTCGAACGCCTCGGCCTGGGCGACCAGCGAGGCGGCGTAGTTGCCGCCACACTTGGCCGCGCCGGTGCCACCGGGGGCGGCGCGGGTGTAGTTCGGCGAGACCCAGACGTTGACCGGCTTGACCCCACCGGAGAAGTACGACCCGACCGGCGAGGCGATCACCACGAAGAGGTACTCGTTGGCCGGGCGTACGCCGAGGAAGACCTCGCTGGCGAACATGAACGGACGCAGGTAGAGGGTGCCGTCGTCGGCGGTCGGAATCCACTCCCGGTCGGCCTCGATCAGGTGGTGCAGGGCGTCGAGGAAGACCTGCTCCGGCAGCGGGGGCATGGCCATCCGGCGGGCCGACTCGACGAACCGCGCGGCGTTGGCCTCGGGCCGGAACAGGGTCACCCCGCCATCGGCCACGTGGTACGCCTTGAGCCCCTCGAAGATCTCCTGGGCGTAGTGCAGGGCCGCGGTCGCCGGGTCCATCGGGATCGGGCCGCGGGCCTCGACCCGTGCGTCGTACCAGCCCTTACCCTCGGCGTAGCGGATCGTGACCATGTGGTCGGTGAAGACCCGACCGAATCCGGGATTTGCCATCAGCGCGGCCCGCTCGGCGGCGGATACCGGCTGAGGATTCGGACGGATCTCGAAGTCGAGCTTGTCACCACCGCTCATAGCGCTGACCTCCATGGGGTACGGCACGCGGACGGGGCGTACCGAAAGAGAGACTGGTGCCTGAAAACTTACCCCGAACGTTCGTTCAACGGGAGTCTCCGGTCGGCTGATCGACCGGGCCCGACCCGAGACGGTCACGCACGGCAATGCCCGCGCCCGCCCCGTGGATTCAGGGGCGGGCGCCGACCAGGAGAGAAGACCGCTAGCCGGTGGGTCAGGCCGCGGCGCTGGCGGCGAGCCGGTCGCCAACTTCGGCGGTGCGTCTCGCCGCGCCCGGGGTACGGGCGGCAAGCTCGGCCGCGACCGCCCCGGTTACTCGGGCGGCGGCGTCGGCGTGGCCGAGATGATCGAGGAGCAGGGCGGCGGAGAGCACCGCGGCAGCCGGGTCGGCGACGCCCTGGCCGGCGATGTCCGGGGCCGAGCCGTGCACCGGTTCGAACATGGAGGGGTAGGACCGCTCGGGGTTGATGCTGCCGCTGGCGGCCAGCCCGATGCCACCGCTGACCGCGGCCGCGATGTCGGTGAGGATGTCGCCGAAGAGGTTGTCGGTCACCACCACGTCGTACCGCTGGGGCTGGCTGACCAGGAACATCGCCGCCGCGTCCACGTGCTGGTACTCGGTCTCGACGTCGGGGTGCTCGGCGGCGACGGCCTGGAACGCGCGGGCCCAGAGCGAGCCGGCGTGGGTCAGCACGTTGGTCTTGTGCACCAGGGTGACCTTGCGCCGTTCGCGCCGCTCGGCGCGGCTGAAGGCGTCCCGGATCACCCGCTCGACACCGTGCCGGGTGTTCAGGCTCTCCTCGGTGGCCACCTCGGCCGGCGTGCCCCGGTGCAGGGTGCCGCCGGCTCCGGCGTAGAGGCCCTCGGTGCCCTCCCGGACCACCACCAGGTCGATCTCGCCGGGCTTGACCGTGGCCAGCGGGCTGACCGTGCCGGGCCAGAGCCGGGACGGGCGCAGGTTGACGTACTGGTCGAAATCGAAGCGGAGCTTGAGCAGCAGGCCGCGTTCGAGCACTCCCGGCGGCACGGTGGGGTCGCCCACCGCGCCGAGCAGGATGGCGTCGTGCTCGGCCAGCTCGCTCAGGACCGAGTCCGGCAGCACCTCGCCGGTCCGGTGGTAGCGCGCGGCGCCGAGGTCGTATTCGGTGGCCTCGACTCCGGGCAGCACCGCGTCGATGACCTTGCGCGCCTGCGCGACCACCTCCGGTCCGATGCCGTCACCAGCAACCACCGCGATCCGTGCCACCGACACGTCGATACCCCTTTGTCTCTTGCGCCGTCTAGGAAACGTTAAGGCCCCGTCTCGATTTCCGGTACGCGGGTCCTAACATCCGGGATGCCAAAACCCTCAGCACACTCTCAGCCGATACCCATGAGTTGGACATCTTCGCTGCTTATGGTGCTTCGGGTGGGTCGAACACGGACCACGGGCCGGTCCCGCAGCGAGCTTGCAAAGGGGGCGGGGAGATGCCGATAAGTGAACGCAGCCGAACCGATCGTCACCGTCGGGTGGAGAACCGCCCACCGGCACCGGACTTTCGGCTCGGTGGCGGGCCGAGCCCCGGCCTGCCCGGTCGACCCGGCGCCGGGCTGGCCATCGCCCGCGCCGACCGGCTGGTCGCCCGGCACACCGTACGCACCTCGATCGCCGAATACTCCCTGGTCGTCAACGGTCCGGCCTGGTGGGGCCGGCGCGGACTCGGCGAGGCGATCCGGGACGCGGTGGCGGAACTGCGCGCGATCGACCTCACCTACAGCCCGGCCCGACCGGAGAGCCTCGTCTCCCGGCTGCGCCGAGGCGAGATCTCACCCGACGCGTACCCGCCGCTGGCGGACCTGGTCGCCCGGTGCGCGGCGATGCGGGCGGCCACCGACGGCTGGTTCGACGCCTGGGCCGTACCCGGCGGGTTCGACCCCGGCGGCCTGCTCAAGGGCTGGGCGGTCGAACGGGCCGCGGCCCGGCTGCGCGCCGCCGGCAGCGAGGACTACGCGGTGCTCAGCGGCGGCGACCTGGTGGTCCAGGGCCGCGCGCCGCACGGCGGTCCGTGGCGGGTCGCGGTGCACCAGCCGTACGCCGGACCGCAGCACCCCAACGAGGTCAGGTACCCGATCAACCGGCGCCACCAGGTCGGCGCCCAGCGCACACCGCTGACCCTGGAGCTGACCAGCGGGGCGATCGGCAGTTCGGGGGTGGCCGGACGACGGGACCACGTGGTGGACCCGCACACCGGTCTGCCGGCCCGCCAGCTCGTGGCGACCACGGTCGCGGGCCCCGAACTCTCCGTCGCCGACGCCTACGCCACCGCGCTGTACGCCGCCGGACCGGCCGGACTGGACTGGTTCCCCACCGCACACGGCTACCGCGCACTGATGGCCGTACCCCGGCAGGCCAACGCCGCGAGCTGAGCTGGACCCGGTCTGAACTGGGAAAAGGGCACACGGGCCGCGATCGGCCCCCACGTTCTCGGCAACGATCGTGGGGGCCGGCCAGCGACGAGTACGCGTGGCTCGCGTACACGGGGTGCCGGTTACCCGGTTGGTCGACGCGCGCTCATCACCCGAAGACGAGTCCACGTCAGGGAACTCACCGGGTATCCAGTATGGAACCTAACCAATCGACGCAACTCGCCGCAAGGCCACTTGCACGATGCGTCGCTTGAGGATATGCACCGCGCGTCAGGCGGGGTATGCACAAATTGATGAACGACGGATGGCACCCTGTACCACCGTGAGTTTCGATCTGGTTGTGTGGGCCCTGGAGCACGGGGCCACGTCAGCGGATGTGCGGGCGGCCCATGCGCGGTGCCGTCAGGGTCAGCACGTCCAGGGTGCGCCGCAGCCCCGGCTGGTCATGTTCCACCGGGCGCTCATGGCGATATACCCGGACCGGGTCGCCGCACCCGCCTCGCCCTGGGAGGTGGTTCCGTTGCACCTCGCGGCGGACCACATCGAGATGAGACTCAGTCCCAGTTGCGACGACGCGGTGCTACTCCTGATCGAACGGCTGGCCGGCGAACACAGCCTGCTGCTGCTCGATCCCCAGGACGGCTCGGTCTATCCACCACCGCATACGGTGATCCGTTAACCCGCCGGGGCTCGGCCGCGGCCGAGCCCCGGCGGGCCAGTTTCACCTATTCCTCACGCAGGTCGGCGACGCTGGCCGCGACCGCGCCGATCGAGTCGGCCGCCGAGGTGAGCAGCTCCGCGCCGAGCGCCGAGTCGACGGTCAGCGTCATCAGCGCCTCGCCACCGGCCTCCCGCCGCGCCACCTGCATCGCGGCGATGTTCACCCCGGCCTCGCCGAGGATCGAGCCGACCAGACCCACCACACCCGGCCGGTCGGTGTAGCGGAGGAAGAGCAGGATGCCCTCGGCAGCCAGCTCCAGGTCGAACCCGTCGACCTCGGTCAGCTTGAAGACGTCCCGGGTGGCGGTGCTGCTCACGGTGCCGGAGACGGTGACCGCGCGGCCGTCCGGCAGTGCACCGGCCAAGGTGACCAGGTTCGGGTGGTCGATGGTCTCGCCGTGCGTGGTCAGCACCACCTCGACGCCGCGCTCGGCCGCGATGTGCGGCGCGTTGACGTACGTCACCTGCTCGGAGACGACCGAGGTGAACAGGCCCTTGGTGGCGGCGAGCTTCAACACCGAAACCTCGTTGGCGACGACCTCACCGCGTACCTCGACGGTGACGCTGGCGGCGACCCCACCGGCGACCGCGGTGAAGACTCGGCCCAGCCGCTCGGCCAGCGGCAACAGCGGCCGTACGTCCTCGGCCACCACACCGCCGGCCTGCACGTTCACCGCGTCCGGTACGAACTCCCCCTGCAACGCGAGCTTGACACTGCGCGCCACCGCCAGACCGGCCTTGTCCTGCGCCTCCACCGTGGAGGCGCCCAGGTGCGGGGTGGCCACCACGTTGTCGAACGCGAACAGCGGCGACGCCGTACACGGTTCCTTGCTGTAGACGTCGATGCCGGCGCCACCCACCCTGCCCTCGGCGATCGCGTCCGCGAGCGCCTGCTCGTCGACCAGGCCACCACGCGCGGCGTTGACGATCCGTACGCCGGGCTTGACCATCGCCAGTTCCTTCTCGCCGATCAGCCCCACCGTCTCCGGCGTCTTCGGCAGGTGGATGGAGATGAAGTCGCTCTCCCGCAGCAACTCCTCCAGACTCACCAACCGGACCCCGAGCTGGGCCGCCCGCGCCGGCTGGATGTACGGGTCGTACGCGATCAGCTTCGTCCCGAACGCGGCGATCCGGGCGGCGAACAGCACCCCGATCCGGCCCAGCCCGACCACACCCACGGTCTTGCCCTGGATCTCGACACCGGTGTAACGGGACCGCTTCCACTCCCCCGCCTTCAGTGCGGCGCTGGCGCTGGCGGTGTTGCGGGTCACGGCCAGCAGCAGCGCGATGGCCTGCTCGGCGGCGGAGACGATGTTCGAGGTGGGCGCGTTGACCACCATCACCCCTCGCGCTGTGGCGGCGGGCACCTCCACGTTGTCCAGTCCGACGCCGGCACGGGCGACCACCTTCAGCCGGGGTGCGGCGGCGACCGCCTCCCGGTCGATCTGGGTGGCGCTGCGCACGATGACGGCGTCGGCGGAACCGAGCGCGGCGAGCAGGGCGGCGCGGTCGGTGCCGTCGACGTGTCGTACGTCGAAGTCGTGGGCGAGTACGTCGACGGCGGCGGGGGCGAGTTCTTCGGCGATCAGTACGACAGGCTTCATGCGTCCTCTTGTCGTCGAGACGATCGGCTGCGGCGGGCCACACCACCACTCGCGTTACGTGGCGGAAACATCGGCCCTCAGCGATCGTAAACGCGCGATGACCTGCCAGGGAACGACACAACGCCCCCGGTGGTGGATTTCCACACACCGGGGGCGCCGGGTCCCACATGTTGCGCGGCCCGCGGGGGGCCGTCGATCGGCCGGAAGGTCAGGCCGTCTCGGTGAGCGGGCGGTCGACCCAGCTCATCATGCCGCGCAGCTTCTTGCCGGTCTCCTCGATCGGGTGCGCCGCACCCTCGGACCGCCACTTGTTGAAGTTCGGCCGGCCGTTGTCGTCCTCGGCAATCCACTCACGAGCGAACTCGCCGGACTGGACCTCGGCCAGGATCTTGCGCATCTCGTCCTTGACCCGGGAGTCGATGACGCGCGGGCCGCGCGAGTAGTCGCCGTACTCGGCGGTGTCGGAGACGCTGTACCGCATCCGGGCGATGCCGCCCTCGTACATCAGGTCGACGATCAGCTTCAGCTCGTGCAGGCACTCGAAGTACGCGATCTCCGGGGCGTAGCCGGCCTCGGTGAGCACCTCGAAACCGGTCTGGACCAGCGCCGACGCGCCGCCGCAGAGGACCGCCTGCTCGCCGAAGAGGTCGGTCTCGGTTTCCTCCTTGAAGGTGGTCTTGATCGCGCCCGCGCGGGTGCCACCGATCCCCTTCGCGTACGCGAGGGCGAGAGCGAGCGCCGTACCGGAGGCGTCCTGCTCGACCGCGACCAGCACCGGCACACCCTTGCCGTCGACGTACTGGCGACGGACCAGGTGACCCGGACCCTTCGGCGCGACCATCGCCACGTCGACGTTGGCCGGCGGGGTGATGAAGCCGTACCGGATGTTGAGGCCGTGGCCGAAGAAGAGCGCCTTGCCCGCGGTCAGGTTCGGCTCGATCGCCTCGGTGTAGAGCGTGCGCTGCGCGGTGTCCGGCGCGAGCACCATGATCACGTCCGCCTCGGCCGATGCCTGCGCCGGGGTCAGCACCCGCAGGCCCTGCTCCTCGGCCTTGACCCGGCTCTTGGAGCCCTCCGGCAGACCGATCACGACGTCGACACCGGAGTCGCGCAGGGACAGCGCGTGGGCGTGGCCCTGGCTGCCGTAGCCCAGCACGGCGACCTTCTTGTCCTGGATCAGGCCCAGGTCGGCGTCGTCGTCGTAGTAAATCTCGATGCTCATGACTTCCCTTTCATGCGGCGCCCGATGGCCGGGCCACCGGACCTAAGCGGCACGCAACGCCGAACCGGTGGTGATCGAACGCGAGCCGCGCCCGATGGCCACCAGACCGGACTGCACCATTTCCTTGATTCCGAACGGTTCCAGGTCGCGCAGCAGCGCGTCCAGCTTGTCGGGCGTACCGGTCGCCTCGATGGTGAGGGTGTCCGGCGCCACGTCGACCACCCGGGCCCGGAACAGGTTCACCGTCTCCAGCACCTGGGCCCGGGCGGCCCGGTCGGCCCGCACCTTCACCAGCACCAGTTCCCGGGCGACCGACACGGCCGGATCCAGTTCGACGATCTTCAGTACGTTGACCAGCTTGTTGAGCTGCTTGGTCACCTGCTCCAGGGGTGAGGAGTCGGCGTTGACCACGATGGTGATCCGGGAGACGTCCGGGTTCTCGGTCTCCCCGACGGCCAGCGAGTCGATGTTGAAGCTACGCCGGGAGAACAGCCCGCTGACCCGGGCCAGCACGCCGGGCTTGTTCTCCACCAGCACGGAGAGCGTGTGGATGGTCATGTCGTACTCCGCTTCACTGGTCGGCGCTTCACAGGTCGTCGTCTTCGAAGGCGGGGCGGACACCCCGGGCGAACATGATCTCGTCGTTGCTGGTGCCGGCGGCGACCATCGGCCAGACCATCGCGTCCTTGCCGACCACGAAGTCGATCACGACGGGTGCGTCGTTGATCGCCATCGCCGCCTCGATGGTCTTGTCCACGTCGGCCGCGGTCTCGCAGCGCAGGCCGATGCAGCCGAGCGCCTCGGCGAGCTTCACGAAGTCCGGGATCCGGTGCTTGTGGGTGCCGAGGTCGGTGTTGGAGTAACGCTCCCCGTAGAACAGGGTCTGCCACTGTCGGACCATGCCCAGGTTGCCGTTGTTGATGATGGCAACCTTGATCGGGATGCCCTCCAGGGCACAGGTCGCCAGCTCCTGGTTGGTCATCTGGAAGCAGCCGTCGCCGTCCACCGCCCAGACCATGGTGTCCGGCCGACCGACCTTGGCGCCCATCGCCGCCGGCACCGAGTAGCCCATGGTGCCGAGGCCACCGGAGTTCAGCCAGGTGTTCGGCTTCTCGTACGAGATGAACTGCGCCGCCCACATCTGATGCTGGCCGACGCCGGCCACGTAGATGGCGTCCGGACCGGCCAGCTCGCCCAGCCGCTTGATCACGTACTGCGGGGCGAGGGTGCCGTCGGAGGGCTCGTCGTAGCCGAGCGGGTAACGCTCGCGCAGGTCGTTGAGCTGTGCCCACCAGTCGGTCCGGTCACCGGCCACCCGGCTGCTGCTCGTACCGGGCTGCCGTTCGACCGGGCCGGCGGCGCGGACGGCGTCGATCAGCTCGTCGATCACGTGCCGGGCGTCGCCGACGATCGGCACGTCCGCGGCCCGGTTCTTGCCGATCTCCGCCGGGTCGATGTCGGCGTGCACGATCGCCGCGCCGGGGGCGAAGGAGTCGAGCTTGCCGGTCACCCGGTCGTCGAAGCGGGCGCCGAGCGCCACGATCAGGTCGGCCTTCTGGAGCCCGTAGACGGCGGCCACGGTGCCGTGCATGCCCGGCATGCCCAGGTGCTGCGGGTGCGAGTCCGGGAACGCGCCGCGGGCCATCAGCGTGGTGACCACCGGGATGCCGGTCAGCTCCGCGAGCCGCAGCAGCCCCTCGGTGGCGCCGGCCTTGAGCACACCGCCGCCGACGTAGAGGACCGGACGGCGGGCGGCGGCGATCAGCCGGGCCGCCTCGCGGATCTGCTTGCCGTGCGGGTGCAGCGTCGGCCGGTAGCCGGGCAGGTCCAGGGTGGGCGGCCAGGAGAACGTGGTCTGCGCCTGGAGCACGTCCTTGGGGATGTCGACCAGGACCGGGCCGGGGCGGCCGGTCGAGGCGAGGTGGAACGCCTCGGCCAGCACCCTCGGGATCTCCTCCGGGGTCTGGACCAGGAAGTTGTGCTTGGTGATCGGCAGCGTGATGCCCTGGATGTCGGCTTCCTGGAACGCGTCGGTGCCGATCGACGGGCGGGCCACCTGGCCGGTGATCGCGACCATCGGCACCGAGTCCATGTAGGCGTCGGCGATCGGGGTGACCAGGTTGGTCGCCCCGGGGCCGGAGGTGGCGATGCAGACCCCGACCTTGCCGGTGGCCTGGGCGTAGCCGGTCGCCGCGTGGCCGGCGCCCTGCTCGTGCCGGACCAGGATGTGCCGCACGGACGAATCGTAGAGCGGGTCGTACGCGGGCAGGATCGCACCACCGGGGATGCCGAACGCGACATCGACGCCGAGCGCCTCAAGCGACTTGACCAGCGATCCCGCGCCGGTGACCGGGACCGGGGCCACCGGTCGCGCCGGTCCGGGAACCGGGCCGGGCAGCGGCGCCGCGTCGGCGCCGTCACCGGCCGGCCGGCCGCGCCGGGCCTGGTCGGCCGGGCCACCCTCGACACCGCCGGACCGGGTACGCCGGTTGAACTGGTCCGCTGTCTCGGTTACCGCCTCGGTGCTCGGCCGACTTCGGCGGGCGGTGTGGGCGAGTGTCTCTGGCGTGGGTCTCGTCATAGCGATTCAGGCCTTTAACTCAGATCGGTGTTGTCAGCGTTGGCGCGTTGCGGAGGAAGTCCGCCCGGTGAGGGGGAACCCGTCCTGCCGGTCGCCCGCTCGCGTGGGCTGGGCGCTCCGGCCGAGGTTGGGAACCCGCCTCGATGACTGGAAGTTGACCAATAAAAACGGCCCTCGTGCAGATGCACGGGGCCAGCGCACTCTCAGACTAGAGAGTGCGCTCAGGTAAGTACTCGAAACGACCTGGTCGACGACATGGGGCTAAGCCTGACGCATCTCATGCGATGAGTCAACTGATCCCAGATTCTGGGCAGGTCGGTTGCGCGGGGCGGGCACGGCGCGTGCTCCGGGCGAGGTCGCGGCATCGAGCATCGCCTCCAGGTGCTCGGCCGGAACCCCCCAGCCGAAGAGCTGTCCCTGGCCGAACCGGCAGCCCGCCTCGACCACCGCGGCCAGCTCCAACGGGTTGGTCACCCCCTCGGCGATCACCTCCAGGCCGAGCTGGTGGCCGAGCCGCATCACCACGTCGACCATGGGCGCGAAGACCCGCCGCTCGCCCTCGCCCGGTGGCCGGATCGGCTCCTGCTCGGCGACCAGACTGTGGTCGATCTTGAGGATGTCGATCGGCAGCTTGCGTAGCTGTCCGAGCGACGAGTACCCGGCGCCGAAGTCGTCGAGCGCGATCCGTACGCCGGTGGCGCGGAGCGCGGCGAGCCGGCGGATCAGCTCGTCCAGGTCGGTCGCCACGGCGTGCTCGGTGACCTCCAGCACCAGCCGCTGCGGCGGCACCCGGTGCGCACGCAGCGCCTCGGCCACCTGCACCACGTACTCCGGGGCGTGCAGTTCGCGCGGGGAGACGTTCACCGACAGCCAGACGTCGTGCCCTTCCGCCAGCCAGATCGACAACTGGTGGCAGGCCTGGTGCAGCACCCAGGAGCCGAGCGGGGCGATCATGCCGCACTCTTCCGCGAGCGGGATGAACTCGTCCGGCCGGACACTGCCCAGCTCCGGGTGGTACCAGCGCAGCAGCGCCTCGGCGCCGACCGGGCGTACCGACGGGACCGCCACCACGGGCTGGTAGACGAGGTGCAGTTCGTTGCGTTCGATCGCACCGCGCATCTCGTGTTCCAGGGTGGTCCGGCGGCGCAGCAGGTGGTCGTAGGCGACGTCGTAGCGCTCGACCCGGTTCTTGCCGCGCTGCTTGGCGTAGCGCAGGGCGAGGTCGGCGTTGCGCAGCAGGGTCTCCACCTCCGGGGCGCTGGCCTGGGCGGCGACCCCGACGCTGACCGAGACGAAGATCCGCCCGGCCGGGTGGTCGTAGGGTCGGCCGAGGATGCCGAGCAGCCGTTCGGCGACCCGTTGCGCCTCCGGCGGCCGGGCCCACATCAGCACCGCGAACTCGTCCCCGCCGAGCCGGGCGGCCAGGTCGCCGGGGCGCAGGTTGAGCCGCAGCCGCTGGGCGACCTCGACCAGCACCGCGTCGCCGACGTCGTGACCGTGCAGGTCGTTCACGTTCTTGAAACCATCAAGATCAAGACCCAGGAGTACGCACGGAGCCGCCGAAGCCGAGCCCTGTTGCAGCGCCCGCAGCAGTCCCCGACGGTTGGCCAACCCGGTCAACGGGTCGGTGTGCGCCAGCTCCCGGAAGTGCGCCTCCCGCTCGGCCAGCCGCCGCGCGTACGCCCGTACGTCGCGCAGGGCGAGCGACTGGCGGGCCACCAGGGCGAAGCCCTCCACGCTGCCGGAGACGATCCCGAGCACGGTGAAGTCGCCCATCCGGAGCAGGTGGTACATGGCGGAGACGGCCATCGCGAGCATCGGCAGGAAGGCGTACCCGGTGCCGTTGCGGATCAGGTCGGAGTCGGCCTCGCCGGTCTGCTCGGGCGCCCGCCCACCCGCGAAGACCAGGAGGAAGCCGACCGGCAGCAGGGCCGCCCCGGTCAGCGCCACCGCCGGACCCGCCTGGCAGATCCCGGCCGCCAGCCCGAGCCCTGCCACCCCGACCAGGGTCACGCCGGACCCGATCAGGACCAGCTCGCGACGCGGGCGGGGTGAGCGGACGCCGACGACGAAGGTGAGCCCGATCGCCCCGGCGGCGGTCGCGGAGGCGAGCAGGATCGCCGGGCAGGCGCGCGGGGTCCAGTCGCCGAGCACGCGGGTCGGTTCGGAGGCGAACACCCAGCCGACGAACCAGAGCGCCGCCCCGATCACCACCCCGTCCAGCACCAGCCGCAGCGCCGCCGACCGGGTACGCGCGACGCCCGGCAGCCGCAGCACCCCGGCGCAGAGCACCACGCCACTGGCGGCCAGCCCGACCGCGACCACGGTGGCGAGCGTCATCCGCTGGTGCTGGTGTTCTCCCCAGTGCCCGGCCATGCCGAGGATGCCGACCAGGCCGGTGAGCGCGCTCAGGGTGGCGAGCACGACGCCGGAGGCCAGCAGCAGGTGTGCCCGGCGCCGGTCGCCGGTCCGCCGGAGCGTCGAGGAGATCAACACCGCCGTACCCGCGATCGTCGCGAGCCCACTCGCCACCGCGCCGACGACCACGCCAGAGGGGAGTTGCACGCATCCACTGTGCCGGATACGAGCCGTCCCGTGGGGGACGGGGTGTTCATGATTGACCAGCCGGACGTACCGGATTCGCCGACGACGACCGGCCGGAGCCGTGCCCGGTGGCCCGCGCGCCGACCGCCCGGAGCCCGGTGCCGGCATCCCGCCTTCTGGACGCGGGCCCGCCGAGCAGGCCGGTACCGCGCCGACGGTGTAACACTGGTGCAATGCCTGACCTGCGGTCCAAGACCTCCACTCATGGCCGGACGATGGCCGGGGCCCGCGCACTCTGGCGCGCCACCGGGATGACCGACGACGACTTCGGCAAGCCGATCGTGGCCATCGCCAACAGTTTCACCCAGTTCGTACCGGGTCACGTACACCTCAAGGACCTCGGCGGCCTGGTCGCCGACTCGGTGGCCGAGGCGGGCGGGGTCGGCCGGGAGTTCAACACGATCGCGGTGGACGACGGCATCGCGATGGGCCACGGCGGCATGCTCTATTCGCTGCCCAGCCGCGAGTTGATCGCCGACGCGGTCGAGTACATGGTCAACGCGCACTGCGCGGACGCCCTGGTCTGCATCTCGAACTGCGACAAGATCACCCCCGGCATGCTGCTGGCCGCGCTCCGGCTCAACATCCCGACCGTCTTCGTCTCCGGCGGCCCGATGGAGGCCGGCAAGACGATCGCGATCGAGGGCATCGTGCACGACAAGATCGACCTGATCGACGCCATGATCGCCTCGTCGAACGACGCGGTCAGCGACGCCCAGCTCGGCGAGATCGAGCGCTCCGCCTGCCCGACCTGCGGCTCCTGCTCCGGCATGTTCACCGCCAACTCGATGAACTGCCTCACCGAGGCGATCGGGCTGGCCCTGCCTGGCAACGGTTCGACCCTGGCCACCCACGCCGCGCGCAAGGCGCTGTTCGAGGAGGCCGGCCGGACCATCGTGGAGATCTCCAAGCGCTGGTACGACGGCGACGACGACTCCGTACTCCCCCGCTCGGTCGCCTCCCGCGCCGCCTTCGACAACGCGGTGGCCCTGGACGTGGCGATGGGCGGCTCGACCAACACGGTGCTGCACCTGCTCGCCGCCGCCCGCGAGGCCGAGCTGGACTTCACCGTCGCCGACATCGACGCCATCTCCCGCCGGGTGCCGTGCCTGGCCAAGGTCGCCCCGAACTCCCCGAAGTACCACATGGAGGACGTGCACCGGGCCGGCGGCATCCCCGCGATCATGGGCGAGCTGGACCGTGCCGGCCTGCTCCGCCGGGACGTGCACGCGGTGCACTCCCCCACCCTCGACCAGTGGCTCGCCGACTGGGACATCCGGGGCGGCAGCCCCACCCCCGAGGCGGTCGAGCTGTTCCACGCCGCCCCCGGCGGGGTACGCACCACCGAGGCGTTCTCCACCACCAACCGGTGGGCGACCCTGGACACCGACGCGGCCGACGGCTGCCTGCGCGACCGGGAGCACGCGTACACGGTCGACGGTGGGCTGGCGATCCTGCACGGCAACCTGGCCCCGGAGGGATCCGTGGTCAAGACCGCCGGAGTCCCCGCCGACCGGCTCAGCTTCCGCGGCCCGGCCAAGGTGTACGAGTCGCAGGACGACGCGGTCACCGCGATCCTCGCCAAAGAGGTCGTCGCCGGTGACGTGGTGGTGATCCGCTACGAGGGCCCCAAGGGCGGGCCGGGCATGCAGGAGATGCTCTACCCCACCTCGTTCCTGAAGGGCCGGGGCCTCGGCCGCGACTGCGCCCTGATCACCGACGGCCGGTTCTCCGGCGGCACCTCCGGCCTGTCCATCGGGCACATCTCCCCGGAGGCGGCCGGCGGCGGCCTGATCGCCCTGGTCGAGCCGGGAGACGAGATCGTCATCGACATCCCGACCCGGTCGATCGAGCTGAACGTGCCGGCCGACGTGCTGGACGCCCGCCGGGTCGCGCAGGAGAAGCGCGACAAGCCGTACACGCCGGTGGACCGGCAGCGCCCGGTGTCGGCGGCGCTGCGGGCGTACGCGTCGATGGCGACCTCGGCCAGCGACGGCGCGTACCGCCGGGTCCCGGAGTAGGTCCCCGCGAACGCCGAACCGGCCCGGACCGTCATGGTCCGGGCCGGTTTTTGTCCCGATCATCAATATGGCCAAGGAAATGCGTGGGTCGATGCCCGTCGGGACGTGCCGATGCCTCTGAAATTCGACTGAGATTCGTCGCCTAATTTGTCGCAGTGCCAGGTACGGCTACCCACTTCCCAGGGGGTTGGTTGTGAAATCGACGCACCGTAGCGTGAGATTGGCGCTCGGCCTGACAATCGGGCTGGCGCTGGCACTGTTCACCGGGCCACCGGCTGCCGCAGCGGGCGGCACCACCGCGGCGACGTACGACGCCGCCCCGGTCACCTGGAAACTGCTCGACTACCAGCAGGCGATCTGTGTCGACGCCAGGTACGGCCGAAGCACGTACTTCCTGATCGTGATCCAGGGAAGCTGGTCGGCACCCATCGAGGTCACCGCGCGGGAGCTGCCCGCCGGTTCGACAGCCGGCACGCCCCACGCGTTCATACCACCCGGATCGAACGACGACCACAACGTGCTCGCCCTGGTCCCGGTGGTCGTACCGCCGACTCCGGTCGGGGTCTACGGCGCGGTGCTGTGGGCGTCGGACGCGGTCGAGACGCAGACCGTCCCGATCACGATCCGCGTGCAGGAACGGTGTCCCTAGAAGGCGTCTCGTATCGACTGGCCGCGATCCCAAGTGTGGGATCGCGGCCAGCGTCCGTCCTGGCGGGGTCAATGGCGGGACAGTCGCCATCGGGCCAGCACGCTCGCGGCGGCCAGGACCACGCCCGCGGCCAGCGCCCCACCGAGCACCAGTGCGGCCTTCAACACCTCACGCTGCGGGTAGATGTCGGTGCCGAAGACGGTGTGGAAGAGGCGGCTGTTGTCGAGGATCGCCAACGGGGCACCGGCCAGGGGGATGCGTGGGTCGATCCCCACGAACAGGAGCAACATGAGGTAGGGCGCGAAGTTGTGGAGTTCGTACTGCCACCACAGACCGTCCAGCGGCAGCGGAAGCAGCGTCTCGTTCAGGATCGGGACCACCGCGGTGATCAGCACTACCGTCACGACGCTGAACGGTGGTGCGCGGTGGAGCCGGCCGGGCTGGACGACCGTCACGTGGGGCCGGAGCCGATCGGCCAGCCGCCACAGCAGCAGCACGCCGAGCAGGACCCCGGGAAGGTAGTAGTAGTCCATCCAGTACGGGCCGATCGGCACGCCGTCCACGGCCAGACCGCCGCTGAGATGCTGGAGGGCGTACGTTCCGCCGAGCAAGGCAAGGCCGGTGCCGTACGCGCCCACGGCCGCCGCGACCAGGCCGCCCACCAGCAGCGCGTACGGCACCGCCCAGGCGATCAGTTGGCCGCGGAACGGCAGGTGGGGAAAGATTTCGTACGGGTGGTGGAAGACCACGAGCGGGACCGTCACGCCGACGACGGCCAGTTGCAGCGCGTGGCGTATCAGCGTCGGCAAGGTCAGGTCGGCGCTGCGGCTGCGCAGGCGAGCCGCGCCGAGCAGCACGCCGCCTACCTCGCGTACCGACGGCCAGGTCTGGCCCGGCGCGGCGACGTCGAGCATGGTCGCGGCGATCTCCTCGCCGCGTTCGGCCCGGTACCGGCGTGGGTAGGCGCGCAGCAGCACGTTGACGCGGCGGCGCAGCACGGATTCGTCGTTCATGCCGGCCGTACCTGGGTGAGGCCCGGCCGCCGGGTCCGGGACGGTTCGACTGCGGCGGGCTGGTCGGCGGACGCGGCGTGGTCGGTCACGACGCGGGACATCTCGGCGAGCCGGGCGGCTTCGGTCAGCAGCGCGGACCTGCCGGTGTCGGTGAGCCGGTAGTAGCGGCGGGCCCGGCCGTCGACCACTTCCTGGCGGTCGGTTTCGATCAGGCCCGCGGTGTTCAGCCGGTCGAGTGCCGTGTAGAGCGTGCCGGTCGACAGCTTCACGCGGCCTCCGGACGAGTCGATCGCGAACTTCATGATCGCGTAGCCGTGCCGGGGCTCGCCCTGCAACGCGGCCAGGATGAAGTAGGTGGCTTCCCGCATCTCCATGGGAGGACGATACCTCGTCCACAGACTTATGTCGTGCAACTACCTATGAGTTATTCGTTGACCCGGGCCCAGACGCTGACGGCGACCCCGGTGCTGTGGAACTCCAGCCTGTTCTCGGTGCAGAAGTAGTCGTCCGGCTCCAGGAGCAGCGACAGCGCGATCGAGTTGCTGCGCTTACCGGCGCGGTACAACGTGTTCGTCCCGCTGGCCTTGACGTTGCTGATGTACTCCTTGCCCCCCGTGTGCCGGACGCTCATCGTGATCGTGCCCCTGATCCGCTGGGTCCAGCGTGCGCCGTCGTGGGTCGCGGCAGCGTCCTCGCTCTTGTTGTAGTCGAGCGAGGCGGTGGCATCCGGCTTGTACGTCAGGATGATGCCGGCGCCGCCCGAGAGCTGCACCTGGTCACCGTTGATCCGGCTGAACGTCTGCATCGACGTCGACCGCCAGGTGCCGAGCAGGCAGGGGTCCATCTGGGGCGCGAACGAACGCGTCGGCGATGGCGTCGGCGTCGGGGATGCCGTCGGAGACGCGCCCGCGGTGGTGGGCGTCGCGAGGGGATCCTTCCGGTCGTCGCCGATGGCCCGCGCGCCGGCCACGACCCCGGCGACGACCAGCGTCAACACCAGCGCCGACCCGGCCACGGCCGCGAGATGACGCCTCGACCGCGCCGCCGACACCGGCGCCGGCTCGTCCGTGCCCGACCCGGGTGCCGGGTCTTCCGTGGCCGAGGCGGGCGTCGCCGTCGCGGCTTCTGCGACGCCGGCTGATTCGACCGTACGCAGGCTGCCCTCCGCCACGGCCAGCTCGGGCTGGTCCACGATGGTCGGCTGGACACCCAGTGCCCGGTGCAGCACCGTCGCCACGGCGGGCATCCGGCTCGATCCACCCGCGAGGAACACCGCGGCCACCTGGCCGGTCTCGATCCCCGCCCGGTCGAGCACCGACCGGACCGCCTTGACGGTACGGGCGAGAACCGGCGCGGCGATCTCCTCCAACTCCTCGCGACCCAACGGTGCCTCGGCGTCGAACAGCGGCACGTGGACGAGGGTGGTGGTGCCGCGCGACAGCATCTCCTTGGCGGCCCGTACGTTGTCCCACAGTTGCCGGCTTGCCCGCCGGTCGCTGGTCGTTTCCGGACGCAGCAGCCGCTGCCAGATCTCCGGATCCCGTACGCCGACCGTGGCACCGATCCGGTCCACGATGGCGGCGTCGATGTCGAGGCCCCCGGCGTCGGGCAGCCCCTCGGCGGCCACCGTCACGAAGCCGTCCTCCGTACGCTGCACTACCGAGGCGTCGAAGGTGCCGGCGCCGAAGTCGTAGACCAGGGCGTACCGTCCGACCGGAAGCTGGCTTCCGGCGACCTCGACGAAGAAACTCGCGGCCGCGACCGGTTCGGTGACCAGGCGTACGGCCGGCAGCGCCTGGGCGGCAGCCTCGATCAGGATCCCGCGCCGCTGGGCTCCCCAGGCGGCCGGGCAGGTGAGTACCACCTCGACGATCGGGTCGGGGCTGACCAGCGCCGCTTCGGCGGCCACCCGACGCAGCGCCGCCGCGATCAGGTCCGGCACCGGCACCTGCTGCTCGCCGAGCAGCACCGTCTCGTCGTCGATGCAGCGCTTCGGAAAGGGCTCGAACGACGCCGGGGACGCCAGTGACGTGTGCAGCGCGTCCCGGCCGACCAGCAGCCGCCCCGAGGGGTCCGCGCACACCGCGGACGGCAGCAGCGGAGAACCGTCGAACAGGATGGCCCTGGGCTCCCGACCGGGGAGTTCCAGCACCGCCACCGTGTTCGACGTGCCGAAGTCAATGCCGAGACGAGCTCCCCGTGCGCCCACGGCGCAACCGTACGGCCCCGTATCTATCACCAGCAACGCGTCACACTTCGCGGCGCCGACTCGTCCTTGTGGCAACCACAAGGGAGGGCCCATGTTCGCCGCTTACGTCACGGTCACCATCCTCGCGTCGGTCTTCAACGGCATCGCCGCCGTCACCTACCTGATCGGCCACGACTATCCGAAAGCCCAGGCGGACCTGAAGCGCGTGCCACGGTCGTGGATACCTGTGTTGGGTCTGCTGCTGGCGGCGGGTTCCCTGGGGCTGTTGGCCGGGTTCGCCGTTCCGCTGCTGGGCACACTCGCCGCCGCCGGACTCGTGCTGTACTTCGTCGGCGCGCTCGTCGTGCACCTGCGAGTGGGTTCCCGCCAGCTTGCCGGATGGGCCGTGTTCTTCTCCACCGCGGTCGCCGCGCTCATCCTGAACCTCGGCTACCACTGGTGAGACGTACAGACGTCGGGGGATAACCGATGTCGCGCAGGCTCGGTGGGTAAGTATGGTCCTGCCCGTGGAGGACGAGCGTTGGCGTGATCGCGACTGGCTGGCCGGGGTGCACGGCTGGATCGACGGTCGCCTCGGTGAGCTGGGCGTGACCCGTACCGGGGCGATCGAGCAGCCGCATGTCTATCCCTGGTCGACGGTGCTGCGGATCCCGACGGAACTGGGACCCGTCTGGTTCAAGGCCAACGCCGAGCCACTGCGGCACGAGGCCGCCGTCGTCGAACGGATCGCCGCTCGACGGCCCGACGCGGTACCGCCGCTGCTGGCCGCCGACACCACCCTCGGCTGGATGCTGATGGCCGACGGCGGGGAGACTCTGCGTACGGTGACGGCCCGCGAGCGGGATCTCGGCCGCTGGTACGACGTGCTGCCGCTCTATGCCGGCATCCAGCTCGACCTCGCCGGGGATGTGGACGACCTGCTCGCCCTGGGCGTACCGGACATGCGGCTCGCCGTGCTGCCGGGTGCGTACGAACGCTTGCTGGACGAGATCGGCGCCGAACGGCGGTACCGCGACGCGTCGCGAATGGTGGCCGACCTGTGCGACGAACTTGCCGCGTACGCGCTGCCGGAACTCCTCCAACACGACGACCTGCACGACGCGCAGGTGTTCGTACGGGATGGCCGCCACCTGGTGCTCGACTGGGGCGACGCGTGTATCTCGCACCCGTTCTTCACCCTGTCGGTGACCCTTGAGGGGGTGTTGGCGTGGGGCCTGGACGATGTCGAGCAGTCCGTCGACACCGCCCCGTTCCGCGACGCCTATCTGACTCCGTACGCCGAGCGTTTCAGCGGCGACCTGGTCGCCGCGGCCGGCGTGGCGCTGCGGCTCGGCTGGGTTTGCCGCGCGGTGAACGGGCACGTGCCCGGCGACAACAAGCAAACCCTCACCCGGCTGCGGATGTTCCTGGACGGCCGACCGTGACGCCCCGGAACGGGTTGGTCGTCCTGGTGGCCTGTCTCGCTGGCATCGCCGCAGCTCTGTTCGTCTACACCACGCCGTTCGTCACCACGACCGTAGTCGAACAGCAAGGCACCGCGATCGAGACCGGTCGCAGCTTCGATCTCACGTCTATCGCCTTCCTGGTGCTGCAGTCCGTAGCTGCTATCACGTCCGTAGCCGCAGCGTGGCTCGTCTGGAAAGGCCACCTTGGTATGGCGAAGCGTCTACTGGTCGTGGCGATCGTGGCGGGTCTGGTTCCCGCCGTGGTACCGGGAGCCATGGCACTGCTTGCCCGCTACCTGATCGTCAGGTACCAGCCAGCAACATAGACACCGGCGGCCGCCGCGTGCCCAACACCGACGTACGCGGCGTCCTCAGCTAGGCCACGAGGTGGGCCAGGAGGCAAGATTGACCGTCGACGGCCAGCCGTTGAGCGACTTGATCGCGCGCACGAACCGTACGCATTGGTCGACGAATCCCGTTCCCGCATCGGGCAGGCGCAACGCCTGGATCGCCGCACGTGGGTCGACGACCGGGAACAGGTCAAGCTGGCATTCCTCGATCTGACCGCCACCGCGAATGGCCGCGGCCAACGTGGTTGCTGCCCCGACGGCGACGCCGACGCACGTGCGGTCCGGGACGCACAACAGGACGGTCCGTGCTGGTTCGTCGAACTCGGGATAGGCCGGGTATGCGCTGACATAGAACGACCCGCCGTCGTCCTCGTCGCCTACCACCAGGCGGTAGTGCGGGCCTGAGCAGCCGTAGTCAGGCCCGACCAGATCGGCGCCGACGATGGTCGTCTCCTGCTCGGCAGGGGTCAGGACCCGACCCGGATCGACCAACTCACCCTGCTCGTACCGGCGGTCGGTGCGTACAGCAATCGCTGGTACGGGACAGCCGCCCAGCAACTCGGTCAGAACCTCCCGGGTCGTCGTCACCAGCGCTGCGACGGGGAAGGCGACCGGCATCGCTGCCTGCAGCTCCACGGACATGAATCCCCCAATGGTCGAAACCCGAAGCATTGTGGCACCCCCACACGCCCCTGCCCCACCGTGAAGCAGGTCGGCGTCGGCCCCGACCACGGCCAAGGAACTGGGCCGCGATCCCGAGAGGTGGGGATCGCGGCCCAGCATTCCGCTGACCTGGCTGGGGGAAGAGGTCGGCGGGGTCTACGAACCGGGTTTCCCCTTCGTCGCCGTGCCGCGAAGGACCGGCACCGACCAACCGACAACCCGTTCCCACGTCGCGCGGGCGTCGGGAGTCTGACCGGTGTCCAGCCGCGCGAAGGCCGTCAGCAGATCAACCCAGCAGGAGGCGAGGTAGAGGGCCAGGGACAGGGGCATGTCGGTGTACTGCGCGGTCAGTTCGGCCTGTGCTGCCAGGCACGGCCAGGGCCGTCCGCACGCGCGGCAGTCGTAGAGCGGCACCCGGAAGACGTGCTCAAGCTCTCCGTGCACCCCCGTCATCTCGGGTCCGCAAGGTCGGGCAGCCCGGACTTGCGCGGCACGAAGCCGGGCAGGTACCGGTCCTGTGCAATGGCCGGCACGCTCTGGCCGTCGCGGTCATCGGTAACCACGACCGCCACCCAGTTGCCGGACACCGGCGTATCACCGTTGGGGACCTCGGTGACGGTGCCGGTCAGCGAACCTTCGCGCAGGAAGTACCGACCAGGCTCACCAGTCAGGTACGCCCCACTGCCGATGTCGACGCGGTCGCCCACCTGCACCAGGGGACGCGCGGTCACCACACCAAACCCCCGGCGTACGACGATGGATCCTGACACCCCGGCAGGCGATCGAGCACGTCTCCCGCGCTCACCAACAGCGTCATCGCCGGGCCTCCCGGTGGAGATGGCGCGGCACGCGGTACGCGGTCATCTGCCCCAGCGTCAACCGGTAGTACGCGGCGGTGGGAGCGGTGCACCAGGCTGGCGGGCTCGGTGTTCGGGGGCTCAACGGCGGGGTGTGCGGTGGTTGAGTGGTGTGCGAATGCGGACACCGCCCCGATGAGCCTGACCGTTGCGACAGGGCGGGTACGGCTCGCCCACCCAGTCGACCCGAGAACCACCATCTCCATACCCGTGACATAACGATCTCCTCCGACTTGGGCCGCCACTGGTAGCGATATCGCCTGTCAACAAGATGACGCGCGCCGTACAGACAGAGATAGTCCAATCGACTATGGTCAGTGGGCATTCAGGTTGTCCCAATGGGAGGGCTGGGTCATGAACGAGGTCCTGCGCAGTGCGCTCAGCGCCAAGGGTTTGACCGCCGAGACACTCGCGGCGCGTCTCGGGATCGACGCCAAGACGGTCCGACGCTGGGACACGGAAGGTCGGATCCCGCAAGCCCGTCACCGTGCCGCAGCGGCAGAAGCCCTCGGGAAGGACGTCGAGGAGCTGTGGCCTGAGTCGTTCCGGCGGCGGGACGTGGCGTGGTTCCGCCCCTGGCGGGAGCAGGAGCTGGCGGCCGTGTCGCTGCGGGGCTTCGAGATAGCCGTCGTACCGGGGCTGCTCCAGACCGAGGACTACGCGCGTGCGGTGCTGTCGAGTAGTCCGCTACATCTTGACGAGGTAGACCGGCTGGTCAGGATACGAATGGAGCGGCAAAAGGCCGTCTTCGACCGACCCCGACCGCCGATGTGCGTGTTCGTGCTCGACCAGGCCGTACTCATGCGCGGTCATCGGGAACTCATGATCCCGCAGCTTGCCCACATCATCGCGATGGCCGAACGTCCGAACGTCTTCGTACACGTGATCCCCCTGGAAGCCGGAGTACACCCCGGGCTGGCCGGGTTCGCGCTCGCCTCCATGCACGACTCGCCAGACGTACTGTGGCTGGACGATCAGGCGTCCGGGCGTCTGGTGAGCGACCCAGGACAACTGGCCTCGCTGACACGAGTCTGGGATGCTGTGCGGGGGTACGCCTTACCGCGTGACCTGTCGATCCAACTACTGAAAGCAAGGCCATGGCTGACCTGACCGGCGCCCACTGGCGCAAGAGCACCCGCAGCGGCTCGAACGGTGGGAACTGCGTGGAGGTGGCGGACAACCTGCCCGGCGTCGTCGCCGTACGCGACAGCAAGGACCGTGACGGCGGCACCCTGACGTTCGAGCCGGATGCATGGCGGGTGTTCGTCGCCGGGGTCGCGAGCTGAACAAGGCAAACGCCAGGTCGAACAGGCAAGGTCCCCTCGCCGGGCGATTATCAACTCGTGAAGCCGCAGCAGCGGGCAGCTGCGTGTGATTCCAAGCGTTTGCCATGCTCGCATAGACGTGCCAATTAGCACTCTTGGCATACTCATCTGCCGATGTGAATGCACTTGTTAATGCACGTCATCCGGATGTGTGACTAGCGCTTTCTGTCGCGGCGAGCGGCGTCGACGGGTTACCTGCGGACAGCGGTCAGGCACCAGGTGGCATAGGCGAGGGTGACATCGCCGTCGACCGCGGCGGCGACCGTCGACAGGATCTCGGCGAGTTTATCTGGTGACATGCTCGCGAGGCCGCCGGAAGTCGTGATGAGTGCGAGCAGTTCCTCTCGGGCGTAGGTGCGCTGCCAGTCGTAACGGCGGATCTCGGGTTCGGCGAAGCAGCCGGACGCGCGGGCTCCCTCGGCGGCGCGGTCGTAGAGGGCGCGATAGCCGTCGAGAATGGAACCGGACGGTTGGCGGTAGGGCAGGTCTGGCGCAGCCCGGCGTAGCCCGGCAGCCAGCGCTGCGGCAATCGGCGACGGCAGTTCGTAGACGTGGCCGAACGGCGCGAGGACGCCGCCTGGGCTCAGTATCTCGGCTGCCTTGGCGGCTCCGGCGACAGGGTCGACCCAGTGCCAGGCCGTGCCGGAGACGATCGCGTCGAAGTTGCGGCCGGCCGGCTCCCATGTCTCGAAGGTCGCAACCTCGACGTCGATGCCGGTCGCGCGGGCGAATTCGGCCATCCGGGGATCGGGCTCGACGCCGAGGACCGTGCGCCCAGCGGCGCGGAACTGGCGGGCTTCGATCCCGGTCCCGCAACCGGCGTCGAGAAATGCGGGGCCCGGCGCGGCGGCGACGATGTGCTCGATCAGCGCATCCGGATACGGTGACCGACTGCGGTCGTAGCGCCCGGGCTCGCTTCCGAATGACTCTGCGACGCGGCGGGCTTCGTGAGGTTGCGGCGGTAGAGTGACCATGCGCCCACTCTAGTGGGCAATCGCCCACTAGAAAAGCGGGAGCATCTCATGCCGACCGGCGTAGCTCTGCGCGATCCGCGCCAGCAACTATTCGATGCGGCCGTGAGAGTGCTCATCCGCGGCGGGGTCGCGGCGCTGACCAGCCGCGCGATCACCGATGAGGCCGGAGTTGCCAAGGGCGTACTGCATCGGCACTTCGCCGACTTCGACGCGTTCCTGGTCGATCTGGTGCTCGACCGCATCGCGCGGGTCGAGGTGCAAGGTGCCACGCTCCGCGATGCGGCCGGGAGCGGGACCGTTGCTGGCAACCTCACCGGCGTGATGTTCGAACTCTTCGAGCCGGTCATGTCCGCGATCATCGTGCTCACCATCGCCCGCGACGAGCTGCGCAACCGTCTGCGCGCGGCCGGCACCGCCCGATTCCCCCTGGTGGGCGAGGCGGTCGCTGCGGTGGCCGGCTATCTGGCAGCCGAGCACGACCTCGGTCGAATCGCCGCCGACGCGGACGTGCAGGTGCTGGCGCCGACCCTGATCGGCGCGGTGCAACTGCTGTTCACCGAGCACCGCGGCGAGCCGCCAGTCGAAAATGTGCACAACGTCGTGGCGAGCGTCCTGCGCTGATGCAGTATGCCGGGATCGGGCATCGGCTCACTCTCATGCCGCCGACCGTGCGCGCCGCCCGCACAGCCGAAGCAGGCACGCTTGGTGATTACGCTTCCCGGCCGGTGGATGTCCGGACATGTCGATGAGCGCGTGTTGCGCCTCAGGTAACTGCTGTCATCGAGATCGGTGGGTCAAGCCCTGGGCTTCCGGCGTGCTGAGGCGCTGAATCGCTCGTGCGCCGATTGTTTCGTGATGCCTAGGGCAGCGCCGATTTCTACCCAGGAGACGCCGTTGTCCCTGGCCACCGCGACCGCTTTCTCGATGAGTGGTCGTTGCCAGCGTTCCACCTCAGCCAGGACGCCGAGCGCCTGAAGCGGCCACTGGGTCGCCAACTCCGCCAGATTGTCGCGCAACGTGTCCGAGCGACTGAGTAACCATTGCGGCGGGGCTGACGCCCAAAGCGGCTTCATGTGCTGGACCCAGTCGGAGGTAGCCGACATCCGGCCTGTGTCAGTGGGCGGGTAGTCGGACCCGCCGATCCACCCGCAGGAGCACATCGCCCGGTAGCCGACGGGGTCCCCGACTACGCCCGCATCGGGGAGTAACGAGCCGTCGGGCAGACGGAACCCGACGATGCCTTCGTGACCTGGCAGGTCGTCAAGTTTTATCCGCACTCGGGAATCATACGAGCGTCAGGATGTCCTGACACCAGGGTCAGGGTATCCTGACTGCCATGACGATGATTGAGGGGACCGTCGCCCCCGGGTTCGAGCCGGTGCGTGCGGCCTTCGCGGCGAACTTCGAACGGCACTCCGAGGTAGGGGCGGCGGTGAGCGTTTACCTGCACGGCCGCAAGGTCGTTGACCTCTGGGGCGGTACCGCCGACCCGCAGACCGACCGGGCCTGGCACCACGACACCCTGCAGGCCATCTACTCGGCCACCAAGAGCGCCACCGCAGCATGCGCCCACCTGCTCGCGCAACGCGGCCACCTAGACCTTGACGCGCCGGTCGCTGACTACTGGCCCGAGTTCTCCGCCGCAGGCAAGGAACGGATACCGGTGCGGTGGCTCCTGTCGCATCAGGCCGGCCTTCCGGCACTGGACCGGCGGATGCCGCTGGCCGACGCGTTGGCCTGGGAACCCATGGTGGCCGCCCTCGCCGCACAAACCCCGGAGTGGGAACCTGGCACCGCACACGGCTATCACGGCCTGACGTACGGATGGTTGGTAGGCGAGGTGGTCCGGCGGGTCTCCGGGCGCAGTCTGGGCGCGTACTTCACGCAGGAGATCGGGGACCCACTCGGCCTGGACTTCTGGATCGGCCTTCCCAAGACCGAACAGCATCGGGTTAGCCGGATCGTCGAGCCGCCGTCCCAGGCAGAGACGCTTGCGCTCGCCGACCCAACGTCGCTGATCATGCGCACAATGCTGATTACCAGCGAACCACTCGATCTTAACGATCCCGATGTCCAGGCGGCGGAGGTGCCCGCCGTCAACGGCATCTGCACCGCCCAGTCCCTAGCCCGGTTCTACGCCGCCCTGATCGGCGAGGTCGACGAGGTGCGCATCCTCGACGCGAACACCCTCGCGACCGCTACCGCCGAACAAGCCAGCGGCGTCGACCGGGTCCTGGGTGTGCCGACCCGGCCCGCTCTGGGCTTCGGCCTTCCGCTTCCCGATATGCCGTGGTACTCGTCGTCCGCATTCGGCTTTCCCGGACTTGGCGGATCACTCGGCTATGCCGACCCGGCCACCGGCATCGCTTTCGGATACGTCATGAACCGCCTGCACGCCGACATGACACCGGACCACCGGGCGGCCAGCCTGGTGCAGGCCATGCACGCCTCGCTGACCCAGAAATCGTCGTAATTCCCGTACCTGACGTAGTTGTCGGGCTGCTCGGTCGCCACTGGGCAGCCAGACAACCACCGCATCGCATCCCGAGCTATCTGCCTTCCACGGGCCCGGGCACCACCGCACAGCGAAAGCTCGACGGCAACGTCCGCTTCTGCCGCGATGCGGGTGCGTATGTTCCTCCTTTCAGATGGCTACCGGTCGTTGACGCAGCGCAGTACGGGCCGACTGGTCAACGCCGCCCCCTCCAACGCCCCAGCCGAGCGGACGGTGAACGTGGTCGACTCCCCCGGCAGCAGCGTGACCAGGGCCTCGTCCACCTCGGCGGTCGGATCCAGCCGGTCAGCCCCGAGCACCACATCCCGCAGAATCGTCCGCGCGGTAACCCGTACCCGCGTCACGTGGCCGGTGGCGTCGGCCGAAGACTCGACCTCGGTGTCGTAAGCAGCCGTCGGGTACGCCACATCCCGGTCCTCGGCGAAGAACCAGAACGCGCGCTCGCCCGTACCGACTGCTTCGGTTAGCAGCAGCTCGTGCCGGGGACGGTCGGTGGTGGACAGCTCGGCCGGGAGCGGAACCGTCGCCACCGAGTGCGGCGCCACATCCAGGTCGAGGGCCGTCTTGGCGGCCGGTTCCCCGTCCAGGGTCAGCCGGGTCACGGTCACCGACGTACGCCAGGGCACACCCGCGTCGTTCACCGCGACCAGGTTCAACCCACCGCCGTCACCCGGCTGTACGGTCAGCAGCCGGTCGGCGTAGACCCGGCGCAACGCGTACCACAGGGGTTTGCGACGGCCGTCGCCGTCGACGGCGGCCCACGATGTGACCGGCCAGCAGTCGTTGAGCTGCCAGACGATGGTGCCCATGCAGAGTGGGAGCAGCGCCCGGAAGTGTTCCACCCCGAGGGTGATCGCGCGGGCCTGGTTGAGCTGGGTCAGGTAGTGCCAGTCGTCGAAGTCGGCCGGGGGCGGCAGGTGGGCGTCGAGTCCCCGTTGCAGTTTCGCGTCCCCGTCGCCGGCCTTCTGGTGATGGGCCATACCGGGCGAGTCGTGAGCCAGGGGTTCGTCGCTCAGTGCCCGACGCAGGGTCGCGTACGCCGGAGGGGCCTGGTAGCCGAACTCGGCCACGAACCGTGGGCGGTACTCCCGGTACTTGGTGTAGTCCTCGCGGTTCCACACGTCCCAGATGTGCATGCTGCCGTACGCCGGATCGTTCGGGTGTTTGTCGTGCCGCCCCGACCAGGGGCTGCCCGGCCAGTACGGACGGGTCGGGTCCAGTTCCGCGACGATCGACGGCAGCAGCTCGAAGTAGTAGCCGGCGCCCCAGGTCCTGTCTCCCAGCGGCTCCTGCCAGTCCCAGTCGTGCCAGCCCCAGATGTTCTCGTTGTTGCCGATCCAGAGGATCAGGCTCGGGTGGCTGGCGAGGCGTACGACCTGCTCCCGCGCCTCGGCCTCGACCTCGCTGGCGAACGGTTCCTCCTCCGGGTACGCCGCGCAGGCGAACGGGAAGTCCTGCTCCACCAGCAAGCCAAGCTCGTCGGCGAGGTCGTAGAAGTCCTCGGACTCGTACCGGCCGCCGCCCCAGACCCGGAGCAGGTTGACGTTCGCGTCGACGGCCTGG
The DNA here is from genome assembly GCF_040676775.1 of Micromonospora sp. NPDC049523. Taxonomy (NCBI): domain Bacteria; kingdom Bacillati; phylum Actinomycetota; class Actinomycetes; order Micromonosporales; family Micromonosporaceae; genus Micromonospora; species Micromonospora sp. NPDC049523. The sequence continues at coordinate 106,117 of NZ_JBFAPP010000022.1, forward strand.
GTGAAACGGGCGGCGTAACGCTCGCGGGTGACCCGGGTGACGAAAACGTCGTCGGGGATCCAGTTGACGCCGCGGATCACGATCGGGGTTTCGTTGACCAGGATGGTGAACGCGGAACCGTGCTCGTCCTCGCTGGTGTCGAGGCGGGTGGAGCGGAAGCCGATCCGGCGCTGCCAGGTGTCGAGCGCGGTGCCGTCGGGGCCGTGCAGGGTCACGTCGAGCGGGTAGCGGGTCTGCTCGCCGTAGCCGCGCGGCCACCACAGTTCCGGGTCGGGGACGGTGACGGTCAGCGTCGTACCCGTCTCGCCGGCCGGGATGACCGCTTCGGTGCGTACCCCGGCGACCTGGGCGCTGACGGTCAGCGGCTCGGCGGCGGCGCGTTCGACGGTGACCGCCACGTCGACCCGGCCGGTGTTGTCGGTGACGGTGACCAGCGGGCGGACCTCGGCCAGCCGGGCCACCGACCAGGTGTGCAGCTCGATCGGCTGCCAGATGCCGGCGGTGACCAGCGTCGGGCCCCAGTCCCAACCGAAGTTGCAGGCCATCTTCCGGATGAAGTTGAACGGCTCCGGGTACGCGTTCGGCCGGTCACCGAGCGAGTCACGCAACGCCTCGGCGTAGCGGTACGCGGAGTCGAACCGGACCTCGAGGGTGTTCTCCCCCGGCAGCAACAGCGGGCGTACGTCGAACCGGTAGCCGCGGTGCATGTTGGCGGTACGCCCGACCTCGACCCCGTTGAGCTGGACGGTCGCCACCGTGTCCAGGCCGGCGCAGACCAGGTCCACCCGCTCGGCCGCCTGGTCGTCCCACTCGAAGGTGGTCCGGTAGACCCAGTCGGTGCGGCCGATCCAGGCCACGACCAGCTCGTTGCTGTCCAGGTACGGGTCCGGGATCAGCCCCGCGGCGAGCAGGTCGGTGTGCACACAACCCGGGACCGTTGCCGGGACCGGCTGGTCCGACACCGACACGGGAACCCCGGCATGGGGTACGGGCCGGACCGACCAGCCGTCGTGCAACGGTCGCCGGGTGGGAGGCACAGCCGGTTCGGTCGAACGAAACGTCATGACTTGATCGCGCCTTCCATGATTCCTCGGGGTATCGAGGAACACCCACTGAACCGGATAAGTGAGGTCACCGTACGATCGGGTCCCAGCCGTGTCAATGAGGCGTGAACAGCGTGGGCATGCGGTAACGGGGATCGTCGGTGGCTATGCTTAACCGGACAAGCGGTCGCCGCCGCAGGCCGCTTCCAGCGTCGAGCCAGTGACCAGACCGGAGCGTTCCGGCCGTAGCAGTGAGGGAGCGCCGGTGAAGCGGCCCACCATCGCGGACATCGCCCGCCAGGCCGGGGTCTCGAAGGGGGCGGTTTCCTACGCCCTCAACGGCCAGCCCGGCGTCTCCGAGTCCACCCGGCAGCGGATCATCGCCATCGCCCGCGAGATCGGCTTCAACCCGAACAGCGCCGCCCGCGCCCTGTCCGGCGCGACCGCCAACGCCGTCGGGCTGGCCCTGCGCCGACCGGCCCGTACGCTCGGCATCGAGCCGTTCTTCATGGAGCTGATCAGCGGTGTCGAGGCCGAACTCTCCGCCCGGTCGTACGCGCTGACCCTCCAGATCGTCGCCGACCCGGAAACCGAGATCGCCGTCTACCGGCGGTGGTGGGGTGAGCGCCGCATCGACGGTGTTTTCCTCTGTGACCTGCGCGTCGACGACCAGCGGGTGCCGGCGCTGGAGGAACTGGGACTGCCGACGGTGGTGATCGGCGGACCCGGTCACACGGGCCGGCTCGCCAGCGTCTGGTCCGACGACGCGGCGGTCCTGGTCGAGACGGTCGAATACCTGTACGCGCTCGGCCACCGCCGGATCACCCGGATCGGCGGCCTGCCGGGCCTGTTGCACACCGAGATCCGTACGGCGGCGTTGACCGAGGTGAGCCGGCGGCTCGGGCTGGACCAGACCCGGACCGTCGGATCGGACTACACCGGTGAGGAGGGTGCCCGGGTCACCCGCCGGCTGCTCAGTTCCGCCGATCGGCCGACCGCCCTGGTCTACGACAACGACGTGATGGCGATCGCCGGGCTCTCGGTGGCCCAGGAGATGGGCCTGTCCGTCCCCGCCGACCTGTCCATCGTCGCCTGGGACGACTCACCGCTGTGCCGGCTCGTGCATCCCCCGCTGACCGCGCTCAGCCGGGACATCCCCGCGTACGGGGCGAACGCCGCCCGGCAACTCCTCGCCGCCATCGCCGGTGAGGCCATCGGCGACTTCCAGGACGAGACCGCGCACCTGGCCCCCCGGGGCAGCACCGCACCGCCCCGCACCCCCTGATGTGACCCGGTTAAACGGTTAAGTACGCCGGGTGGGGGTGGCGCGCGATGCGGGGACGACCGTCGGGCCGCTACCATCAGGGCGGTTAAAGGCGACTGGCGCGGCGAGGTGGAAGAAACCACCGGGGAGCGACCGAGATAGTGCACCGCGCGCCTGGGTGCACGTCAACCGGGACTGTCTGGACCGGCTCTGGCCGGACGGGACGGCTCCGGCAGTGCCTTGTCCGGTCCGCACTCCGCAGCCGGGCAAGCGCCGACCAGCCAGGAGGATCCTCGTGCACGTACCACCGATTCCCGCCCTGACCGCCGCCGACCCGCAGTTGGCCGCCCTGATCGAGTCCGAGGCGCAGCGCCAGCACGACAAGCTGCGGATGATCGCCTCGGAGAACTACGTGTCCACCGCCGTACTCGAGGCCAGCGGGACCGTGCTGACCAACAAGTACTCGGAGGGCTACGCCGGCAAGCGGTACTACGAGGGCCAGCAGTTCATCGACCCGATCGAGACGCTGGCCATCGAGCGGGCCCGCGCGCTGTTCGGCGTCGACCACGCCAACGTCCAGCCGTACTCCGGGTCCCCGGCGAACCTCGCCGTCTACCTGGCGTTCCTGTCCCCGGGCGACAAGGTGATGGGGATGGCGCTGCCGATGGGCGGGCACCTCACCCACGGCTGGTCGGTCTCGGCCACCGGCAAGTGGTTCAGCCCGGTCCGCTACCAGGTTTCCCGCGAGACCGGCCGGATCGACCTGGACGAGGTACGCGACATCGCCCTGCGCGAGCGGCCCAAGGTGATCTTCTGCGGTGGCACCGCGGTCCCCCGCACCATCGACTTCCCCGGCTTCGCCGCGATCGCCCGCGAGGTCGGCGCGATCCTGGTCGCCGACATCGCGCACATCGCCGGCCTGATCGCGGGCGGGGCGCACCCGTCGCCGGTCGGCCACGCCGACGTCATCACCACCACCACGCACAAGACCCTGCGCGGGCCGCGCGGCGCCATGATCATGACGACCGCCGAGTACGCCAGCGCGATCGACAAGGCGGTCTTCCCCGGCCTGCAGGGCGGCCCGCACAACCACACCACCGCCGCCATCGCGGTGGCGCTGAAGGAGGCCTCGACCGAGGACTTCCGCGCGTACGCCCACCAGGTGGTCGCCAACGCGCAGGCGCTCGCCGCCGCCCTGGTCGAGCGGGGCTTCGAGCTCTCCTCCGGCGGCACCGACAACCACCTGATCCTGGCCGACCTGACCAGCAAGGGGATCGCCGGCAAGCCGGCCGCGCAGGCGCTGGACCGGGCCGGCATCGAGCTGAACTACAACACGGTGCCGTACGACACCCGCAAGCCGTTCGACCCGTCCGGGATCCGGCTGGGCGCGGCGGCACTCACCACCCGTGGCCTCACCGAGCAGCAGATGCCGCAGGTGGCGACGTGGATGGACGACGCGGTCACCGCCGCCCTGAAGGACGACGAGGGTGCGCTGGACCGGATCGCGGGCGAGGTGAGCGACCTGCTGGCCGCGTACCCGATGCCCGGTTACACCACCGTCTGACCCTGCCTCAGGCATCGGCGAAGGGGCCCTTCCGACCGGGAGGGCCCCTTCGCCGTGTCAGTAGCCGATGCCGACGGGGCGGCCGAGCAGGGCACTGCCGTAGGTGGCGAGGAAGCCCTCCGCGGCGGCGGCGTGCTGGCTGAACGTGTGGATGTCGCGGAACCGGCGTTGGAGCGGGGCGGAGTCCCGCGCCACCCCGCCCCCGCCGGAGCGGTAGCACATGTCCACCGCGGCCGAGGTCACCTCGGTGACCCAGGACAGGGCCGCCGAGGCGGCCGGATTGAAGCCGGCCACCGCGCCCGGATCGGCGGCGGCACCGGCAATGAACTCCGAGGCCAGGTCACGCAGGAGTGCCCTGGCCGCCCGTACGGACGTCTCGGCCCGGCCGAGGTGCAGTTGGAAGACCGCCGAGTCGGCCAGTGACGTACGGGCGTAGAGACGCTGCTTGCCCAGCGCCAGTTTGGTCAGCTCGTCCAGTGCGCCCTGGGCGGTGCCGACCGCGACCGCCCCGAGGTGCAGGACGAACTGCACCAGCGGCGCCACCAGGTTTGCCTCCGGTACGGACGGCCGCCCGGTGAAGATGTCGAAGGTGTACGCGTCCGGGCAGAACGCCGAGGTGAGCGTGATGTCGTGGCTGCCGGTGCCGCGCAGTCCGAGTACCCGCCAGGTGTCGACGACCTGCACCTGATTGGCCGGGAAGAGCATCGCGCGGGTTTCCGGCATCCCCTCGACCGGCCCCGGCCTCGGTACGCCGTTCTCCAGCACCACGCAGTTGCCGAAGATCCAGTCCGCGTGCTCGCACCCGCTGGCGAACGCCCAGCGGCCGTCGACCTGGTAACCGCCGTCGACGACCTGCGCCTGGCCCTGTGGGTTGAACCCACCGGCGACGATCACGTCCGGGCCGTTCGCGTACACCTTGTCGAACTGTTCCCGGTCGAGCAGGGCGAGCAGGTGCGGGGCCTCGCTGCCGAGCATCACGGTCCAGCCGGTGGCCGGGTCGGCGCGGGCCAGTTCCTCCAGCACGGCGATGCCCGCGAGCGGGTCGAGGTCGTACCCGCCGTGGCTACGCGGGACGAACATCCGGAAGCAGCCGGCGGCGGTCAGGTCGGCCAGCAGGTCGGCCGGCAGCCGGCGACCCTCCTCGGTTTCGGCCGCCCGGCCGCTGATGCCCGGTGCCAGGTCCCGGACCGCCGCGAGGACCTGCTGGCCCGCGTCGTCACTCATGTTCGCCCCTCCCGTCCGCCCGTACGGCGGAACCCCGGCATCGACGGTAGTGAAGATGCGCGGCGCGGGGCACCGGCCGGCGGGGGACCCACCGTCCCTCGGCCGACCGACCCGGACTCCCCCGCCGGGCGCGTTCCTGGCCGCGATGACAACCGGATCCGGTTGCCGGAGCGTCGGGGGCGCCCGTCCACAAAGGATCGTGAGGCTAGCGGGACGGGGTGGGGAACTCCTCCAGGTACGCCTCGACCCGTTCGGCGGTCGCCGGACGGGCCAGCACGTAGCCCTGGCCGAACCGGCAGCCCGCCAGCCGGGCCTGTTCGACCTGCTCGACGGACTCCAGCCCCTCGGCGATGATCTCCATGCCGAGCCGCCGGCCGAGGCTCACCACCACGTCGATGACCGGCTTGCCCTGGCCCTGCCAGCCACTCGGCTCCGACACCAGCGCCCGGTTGATCTTCAGGATGTCGACCGGCATCCGCCGCAGGTGGGCCAGGGACGCCGGCCCCAGACCGAAGTCGTCCAGGGCGGTACGCACCCCGAGCGACCGCAGCCGGCCGAGCTGGCTCACCACCCCCAGCACGTCGACCTCGCCGCTCGGCTCGGAGATCTCGATCAGCAGCCGCTCGGGTTCGATCTGGTGCAGGGTGAGCGCCGCCGCGACCCGGCCGACGAAGTCCGGTCCGGTCAGCTCGGACACCGACACGTTCACCGACATCCACAGCCGGCGCCCGCCCCGGGACCACTCGGCGAGCCGGCGGCAGGCCTTGTGCAACACCCAACTGCCCAGCTCGTCCATCAGACCCATGGCCTCGGCGACCGGGACGAGTTCGGCCGGCAGCACCGTACCGAGCACGGGGCTGCGCCAGCGCACCAGCGCCTCGGTGCCGACCGGGCGCTGGTCGTGCAGGTCGAGCACCGGCTGGTAGACCAGGTCGAACTCACCCCGCGCGGCGGCGCCGGGCAGTTCCCGTTCCAGGTCCATCCGGCGTACGAGCTGCTCCTCCAGGTAGCTGTCGTACCACTCGATCCGGTTGCGTCCGAGCTGCTGGGCCCGGCGCCGGGCCAGTTCCGCCCGGCGCAGCACGTCGTCCACGCCACTGCCGCCGGCCAGCTCGGCCAGGCCGATGCTCGCCTGCAGGCTCACGATCGTCCCCGGCAACTGGTACGGCTCGGTCAGCGCGGCGATCAGCCGGATGCCGAGCGCGTACGCGAGCATCGGGCCGTCGACGGTGACCACCGCGAACTCGTCCCCGCCCAGTCGGGCGACCACGTCGTCACATCCGGCGCCGGTACGCAGCCGCCGGCCGACCTCCACCAGCACCGCGTCGCCGACCTCCCGCCCACGGATCTCGTTGACCGCCGACATGCCGTGCAGGTCGACCACGAGCAGCGTGCCGGTGTGCCCGGCCAGCGACCGTTGGGTGACGATCGCCCGCATCAGGTCCCGCCGGTTGGCCAGCCCGGTGAGCTGGTCGGTGAAGGAGAGCTGGTGCACCCGGTGTTCGAGCTGCCGCCGTTCGCCGACGTCGCGGACGTGCACCACCAGCGCGCCGACCTCCGGCACCCCCCGCTGGTCGCTGACCGTGGACTCGGTGTCCCGCCAGATCCCGTGCCCGTCGCGCAGCCGGGCGGTGACCAGCGGGGTCCGCCCGGTGACCGGTGCCGGCGCGGTCAGCACGCCGGTCAGCATGGTGGTGACCGGGGCGGCGTCGTCCGGGTGCATCAGGTCGGCGAACGCCCGCCCTACCACGTCGGCGTCGGCCAGGCCGAACAGCCGGGCGGCGGCCGGTGACTGCCAGCGGATCAGCAGGTCGGCGCCGACCACCAGGGTCAGGTCGTTGGCTCCGGCGACCAGCGCCCGGAAGTGCGCCTCCTGGCTCACCAGCCGGCGGGCGTAACTGCGGATGTCGAGCACCGCGAAGACCTCGCGTACCACCAGGGTCGGTATCACCGCGAGGCCCAGCACGATCGAGGTGCGGTCGAACTCGCCGACCGTGACCAGGTGGTAGATCGCGGCCAGGGTGGCGACCACGGCGGGCACGGTGAGCAACGGGTACGCGGACAGGTGCGTCTCGGGCTCGCCCGGCGCGGGGGCTTTGGCGGCCGGGTTGGCGTACCGGGTGCCGGTGGCGGTCAGCATCGGCCCGATCACCAGCGGGACCGCCGCGGCCAGCGGCGCCCAGCCCGGTACGTCGTAGTGCAGCAGTACGCCGAGCGTGGCGAGCCCGAACACCGAGGCCCCGGCACCCGCGCCGCAGAGCCCGGCCACCCGCCGGTAGCCGGAGGAACGCAGGGCGGTGACCGCGATGATCGACAACCCGCCCACGCCGAGCAGCGCCACGGCCAGGGCAACCGGTGGCATTCCGCCGCCCGGCGGCATCAGCCAGCCGGCGAAGGCGAGGCTGATGCCGAGGCTCAGCCCGTCGAAGCCGCGGCGCAGCCGCATCGACGTGGTGCTCGCCGCGCCGGGCAGGAGCAGGGCGCCGAGCAGGTACAGCGGCAGGGCGACGAGCAGCCCGGTGAGGAGCGCGGCCGGGTGCGCGGCGGCCGGCAGCAGTGGCAGGGCGAGTGCGGTGAGCCCGGTGGCCACCACCCCGGCGCCGAGGAAGCCGACGCCGCGACAGGGGCCGAAGCTGCGCCGGGCGGAATGGATGGCCAGCGCGAGCCGGATCAGCCGGGTGGCGGCCAGGGCGGAGACCACGCCGACGGCGACAGCCAGGGCGAGGTACGCGGACAGGAGACCGGTGGAGCCGGCAAGCAGGAAACTTACTGCCGCCGATCCGGCGACGAGTTCCGGAAGCCGGATGGTGCGCCGGCGCTTTCCGGCGCGCGGGGGAGGCGCCACGGACACGGCGAAGTCGCCTTCTGCAGGGGGCACGGGGACGGTGTGGTGCGCGGGCGGTTCGGTGCGGGGGCGGAGCGGGTACGCCACAGGCGGTTTCGGCGGAGGGTTGCGGCGCACCTATCAACCGTCAACGAGGGATCGGGGGAGCGGTTACGCCCCGGTACGAAATATCTCGGTGACACCGCTCACTTTTGGTAATCACACGGCTACCCGTTTGGTCGCTTCGGTGTTTCCGGTCGGGTCGTCTCGGACCGGACGGGTCGACTCCCACCGGTGACGGAGTCCGGACCGGGTGCGAAACTAGGGAGGTGACCAGCACCGATACCGTCCACTTCCGGTACAGCCAGGCGATCTGGGTGGCCGCCGTGATCGCGTTCATCAGCGCCCTGCCGCTGGCCAGCGCCGGTTGGTATTTCACCCCGATACTGCTCGTACCGCTGCTGATCGGCATCTGGGCCTGGCGGGCCGGCACCGACGCGGACCGCGCCGGGGTGAAGATCCGGGCCCTGTTCGGCCAGCGACTGATCCCGTGGCACGAGGTGGTCCAACTGGGCGTCGACGACCGGCGCCGGGTGATCGCGTCGCTCACCGGTGGCCAGGTCGTGTCGCTGCCCGCGGTGCCGGCCGACGGACTGCACCGGCTGGTCGCCGCCAGCGGTCAACACCTACTGGGTACGGACGACCAGGCGCCCTCCACCGCCGGGTGACCCCGGCCGGGCCGGCTCGGCAGCCCTCGGCGTCGGCTCAGTAGCCGTCGACCACCTCGTTGAGCAGCGGCTCACCTGCCACGAGTCGGCGCAACTGGTCACCGGCGAGCCGGTAACCTCGCGGCAGCAGTCCGCGTACGGTGCCGCCGACGTGCGGGGTGAGCAGGACGTTCGGCAACTCCCAGAGCGGATGGTCCGACGGCAGCGGCTCCGGGTCGGTCACGTCGAGAGCCGCGCTCAACCGGCCGGTCTTCAACTCCGCCACCAGGGCGTCGGTGTCGGCGACCGGGCCACGGGCCGCGTTCACCAGCAGCGCACCGTCCCGCATCGCGGCCAGGAAACGCGCGTCGACCAGCCCACGGGTCGCCTCGGTCAGCGGCACCAGCAGCACCACGACGTCCGCCGCCGGCAGCAACGCCGGCAACTCCGCGACCCCGCGTACGCCCTCGGCGGGGCGGGGTGTCCGGGCGACCAGGGTCAGCTCGACCTCGAACGGCAGCAGCCGGGCGGTCAGCGCCGCACCGATCGACCCGGCACCGACGATCAGCACCCGCTTGCCGGCCAGCTCGTCGGTCGGCGTCGCCTGGGCGTACGACCACTCGTGGCGGGACTGGGCGCGCGCGAAGAACGGGAACATCCGCAGGTGGGCCAGGATCGCGGTGACCACCCACTCGGCGGTCGGCGAGTCGTGCACCCCCCGCGCGTCGCAGAGGACCACCCCGTCGGGCAGCCGGTCGGCCCAGGCGTCCGCGCCCGCGGTGAGCAACTGCACCACCCGCAGGTCGGGCAGGTCGGCGGCGAGGCGTACGACCTCGGAGCGGGCGAGGAACGGCGGCACCCAGAACGCCACCCCGGACGGGTCCGACGGCAACCGGTCCGGGTCCGGGGCAACCTCGACGCGTACGCCCTCGGGGACCTCCCCGAGCATCGACCGGCCGTGCTCGTGCGGGATCCAAGCCTTCACAGCCGCCGACCCTAACCGCCGTACGCGCTCAGCGCCTCGGCAGGTCCACCCGTGTCGCCGGGTGGTAGATGTCGTACCCGGCGACGCTCGTGCTGCTCACCGGCACCCCCGTCCCGGCCAGGTACGCGGCCACCGCCGCGCTCAGCGCCGTACCGGCCGGCAGCACGTACGCCGGACGCCCGGCCCGCCCGACCGCCTCCCGGTACGGCGGGTAGCGGTCCCAACCGGCCCGGAGGTCGTCCCTGATCACCGCGCAGACCAGCCGTTCCCGGGTCTGGAAGGTGATGTCGTTGCAGGTCCAGTACTCGCCGTAAAACCGGTTCACGCCGAGCCGGTCCAGTGCCGCGACCAGTTCCCGCCGCTGGTCGGCCACCCGGCCCAGCTCCGGTACCCGGGTCACCAACTGCCCGGTGGCCACCGCCAGGCTGGCGGCCAACGCGGCCAGCAGCCCCCGCGCCGGCCAGGGCAGCCAGCCGGCCCGGCGCACCTGCCCGGCCCAGCTCACCCGTTCGCCGGGCTCGGGCGCGGGCCGGTGCGACCAAGCTGTCGGCCGGTGCGACCAAGCTGTCGGCCGGTGCGACCAAACCGTCGGCCGGCGCGAGCGGGACGCTGCGGTTGCCGCTGACCAGAGCGGCCAGAGCAGGGCCGGGAACGAGATCAGCAGGCAGGAGAGGTAGCGGGCGCTCTCCACCCGCGTGTTCGCGGCGACGCTGCTGGTCGCGTACGCGATCAGGCTCAGCGCGGCACCGACCACCAGGACCAGCCGACCGCCCTGGCGGACCCGCTCGACACCGGACGCGGCCCGCAGCGCACCGACCGCCAGCACCCCGGCCACCACCAGCAGGATCGGGCCGGCCACACCCCACCAGAGCTGCCACGGCGCGCACCGCCCCGGCGCGCAGAACCCGGTGCCCATCGGCAGGCCGAACAGGATCCCGCCGTGCAGCCGGTCCGGCCACGACGCGCCCGGCTCACCGCCGAGGGTGGTGTAGCTGGCCAGCGAACGGTTCTCCGGCGCGGCGGTCAGGTTGTGCGCCACGATCGGCACCAGGCCGACCAGCAGACCACCGCCGAGCGCCAGCCCGGCCCGGCCGGTCAGCTCCCGCCGGCCGACCACGAGCAGCAGCAGACCGGCCGCGCCGACGTACGGCAGTACCAGCCAGTCGTCCCAGAGCGTGAGCCCGGCGACCAGCCCGAACCCGGCGTACGCGACCAGCCGGCGCCGGCCCGCCCAACGGGCGAGGCCGAGGTTGACCGCGAGCAGCGCCAGCAGCACCCCGGCGGGATTCATCTCCGGATAGCCCCCGGCGGTGACGAGCTGGTTCTTCAGCACCCGGTCGGAGCCGAACGCCAGCAGTCCCACCGTGACGGTGGCCAGCCACGGGGTGTAGAGCCGGCGGGCGAGTTGCCAGGCCAGGGCCAGGAACGCGGCGTAGAGCAGCAGGTTCGGCAGGCGCAGGGCGAGGGTGGACGGGCCGAAGACGGCGAACAGCGGCGCCGCGAGGTACGACTCCAGCGCACCCATGTAGTGCTGGCCGTAGAAGAAGAGCGGGAACTCCCGGCCCTGCGCCACGTGCATCGCGACCAGCCCGCTCGTCGCCTCGTCACTGTTGGCCGGTGGCACCTCGTGGAGCAGCAGGACCAGCCGGTAGACGACGCCGGCCAGGCCGAACGCGACCGCCACCGGCAACGCGAGACGCTGGCGCCGGTCGTACGCCGCCTCGGATTCCGCCGGCTGCGCCACCGTACCGACCACCACGGGCGCGAGTCTTACATGTTTGCAGTGATTTACCCGTTTGACGCACCCGTCGCCATCACCGCTGGTCGTCGGCACGCGACGATCCGCAGTCACCATCGCCGGTTGCCAAGTCCGACGGAACCGGGGAACCGGGTCCGCGACTCTCCACCGCGACCGCTGGCGCCACGACCACCGCGGCCGGCGGGTCGCCCAGGGCGGCGGACCAGCGAATCGTCGAAGGAGTGTGCCGATTGATCGAGCACGACACGGGGCGCCCGTCCGCTCCGGCTAGGCTGGGCCGGGTGAACGTTCGCCCCCCGTACCCCCGCCGCACCCGGACCCGGGCGGCGGTCGCGTTCTGCGCGGCGGCCGTCCTCGCGACCAGCGGATGCGCCTTCGGCGACCCGGAGCCCGACCCCGCCGGCGAACCACCCACCTTCCCCACCCCGTCGGTCACCGCCACCGCCCGGCCCGGCGGCGTCGACCAGCAGGTCGCGGCGACGGTCCTGGCCAGCGGCCTGCGCGTGCCGTGGGGCATCGCCTTCCTGCCCGACGGCGGCGCACTGGTCACCGAGCGGGACAGCGCCAAGATCCTCAAGGTCGGGCCGGAGTCCGACACCGACGGGCTCAAGGTCAGCACCGTGCAGACCCTCACCGAGGTGGACGCGGCCGGCGAGGGCGGGCTGATGGGTATCGCCGTCTCACCGGCCTACGACCAGGACAAGACCGTCTTCGTCTACTACTCCACCGGCCAGGACAACCGGATCGCCAAGCTGGTCCTCGGCGAGAAGCCGGCCCCGATCGTCACCGGCATCCCGCTCTCCGGCATCCACAACGGCGGGCGGCTCGCGTTCGGCCCGGACGGCTACCTCTACGCCACCACCGGCGACGCCTCCCAGCGCGGCCTGTCCCAGGACCCGAAGAGCCTCGGCGGCAAGATCCTGCGGATGACACCGGACGGCAAGCCCGCCCCCGGCAACCCGTTCCCCAACTCGCTGGTCTGGACCCTCGGCCACCGCAACGTGCAGGGCATCGCCTGGGACGCGAACAAACGCCTCTACGCCAGCGAGTTCGGCCAGAACACCTGGGACGAGATCAACCTCATCGAGCCCGGCAAGAACTACGGCTGGCCCGAGGTCGAGGGAGAAGGCGGCGCCGAAACCGACCCGAAGTTCAGCAAGCCGCTGGCCGTCTGGAAGACCGCCGACGCCTCCTGCTCCGGTGTCGCCGTGGTGGAGAACCTGCTCGCCGCGGCATGCCTGCGCGGCGAACGGATCTGGTTGCTCGAACTGACCGCCGCCGGTGGAGTGCTCGGCCAACCCCGCTCCATCCTCAACGGCGAGTACGGCCGGCTGCGTACCGCCGTCGCCGCCCCCGACGGCTCACTCTGGATCTCCACCTCCAACCACGACGGCCGCGGCGACGCCGCCCCGACCGACGACCGGATCATCCGGCTCGTCTTCTCCGGCGGCGGCGCCGGCCGAAGCTGACCGAACCGCACCATCGAGACGGACGGGTACCACACGATGTATTCCAACCAGCCTGACCGGGTTTCCGGAGAACCCGTACCGGGCAGGGAATGATTTGCACATGGACAGGCACGCGAACGACGACGAGCAGCCGCCCGGCACCGGCCACCCCCCGGCCGCCCGCCGCCGGGCGGGCTCGACGCTCCGCCTGATCACCCGCCCGGTACGGGCGGTCCTGCGGCTCACCGGCCGGGGACTGACCTCGAAACCCGCCCGGCGTACGGGGATGGGCCTGAGCATCGTCCTGGTGGCGCTCGCAGGTGTGGTCGGCGGAGTGCTGCTCGCCGGCCGGGTGAACGTCGACATCGGGCCGTTCCGGGCCGAGATGGCGATCACCCCCACGGTCAGCGGCGGCACCTCGGTCGACATCCCGCCCCTGGGTTCGCTCCAGATCGACAGCCACGCCGGCCCCGCCCACCTGTCGATCCAGCTCGGCTCGCTCGACCTGCGCCGGACCGAGGCGCTGATCGGTGACCCGGCCGGCATCGCCCGCGCCAGTCAGTCCGCCGTCTCCGACGTCACCAACGGTGTCATCCGGGTCGGGCTGCGTACCGTCTCGGTTGCCGTACTGGCCACGTTGGTGCTGGCCTTCCTGGTGTTCCGCAACACCCGCCGGGTCGCCTGGGCCGGCGGGCTGGCACTGCTGCTCAGCGGCGGCAGCCTCGGCGTCGCCGCGCTGACCATCCGGCCGGAGTCGGTCGAGGAACCCCGCTACGAGGGGCTGCTGGTCAACGCCCCGGCCGTGGTCGGCGACGCCCGACGCATCGCCAACGACTACGGCAAGTACGCCGACCAGGTGCAACGGCTCGTCGGCAACGTCAGCAAGCTCTACACCACCGTCTCCGCGCTCCCGGTCTTCGAACCGGCCCAGGGCACCACCCGGGTGCTGCACGTCTCCGACATCCACCTCAACCCGACCGGGTGGCAGGTGATGCGGACCGTGGTGGAGCAGTTCGACATCGACGTGGTGATCGACACCGGGGACATCACCGACTGGGGCAGCGAACCGGAGGCGTCCTTCCTCGGCTCCATCGGCGTCCTGCAGGTGCCGTACGTCTTCATCCGGGGCAACCACGACTCGGCCGCCACCGCCGCCGCCGTGGCCCGGCAACCGAACGCGATCGTGCTCGACAACACCGTCCGGACCGTCGCCGGGCTGACCATCGCCGGCATCGGCGACCCCCGTTTCACCCCGGACAAGGAGACCTCGCCGAACGGGTCCGGCGCCACGCCACAGGTGATGGAGCAGGTCACCGGAGCGGGCGAGAAACTGGCCGCGACCGTACGGGCGGCGCAGCCACCGGTCGACATCGCGCTCGTACACGACCCCGCGTCCGGTGTCGCGCTCAACGGCACCTGTCCGCTGGTGCTGGCCGGTCACGTACACCACCGTGAGATCGACCCGCTGCCCCAACTGCCCGGTCAGCCGCCGACCCTGATGCTGGTCGAGGGCTCCACCGGTGGCGCCGGCCTACGCGGCCTGGAGGGCGAGAAGCCGCTGCCCCTGGCCCTGTCGGTGCTCTACTTCGACCAGCAGAAGATGCTCCAGGCGTACGACGACATCCAGGTCGGCGGCACCGGCCAGGCCCAGGTCAGCCTCGAACGGCACCTGGTCCAGCCGCCGCAGCCCACCCCCACCACCAGCGCCACCCCCTCCCCCGGCGCGACCATCCCCGGCCCGTCGCTGCCCGGCACCCCACCCCCGGTCATCCCACCCACCCCCACCCCCACCCGCTAGGGGTAGCGGCGGTAAGCGCCGAGGCCAAGATCGGGCGACATCGTCGGGGCCTCGGCCATCACGGGCCGGGCGGCTTCCGCGTCCACTCTCGGTGGTGCGGGTACACCCGGCTCCCATCGATCACGTTGCGTAGCCAGCCAGGCGCACACCGAGACAGCTCGCCGACGCAGACGCCGATCGATGCGGCAACCAGGAACCTTTGTTTATCAGGCAAGATTCCGTCGAACCAAGCTGAACCGATAGCGATCACATAGACCGTAGACGATCGCACTTAGTTACCGGGTATACACGTGTAACGATGTCATGTATGGTTTCAATCAATAGCGACAACCTCGCGGGGGGAGTGGTCGTTGACTGTAATCCAGATGGCCCCGCTCTCTCCAAAAGAGAGCGGAGGATGGTTGTGGTGGTCAAAACCGTATCATTCAGGATGGCCGGCATAGCGCTGGCAATGGTCCTACTGATAGGGATGACACTCTTCTCGACCCGGCCAGCAATGGCCGATGTAGGCGACGGAACGCTCAACTGCTCGGTCGGCGAGATCTGCCTGAAGAAGCACGATGACGGGAACTACGAGAACGACCTCAGGCATTTCTGGTACAACGACCTCAACCACGACAACGACAACTGGAGTGGGCCGCAGGGTGGCGTGGTCGGTGAAGCCGCGTCCATGTACTGGAACCGGGACACCGCGTGCGACGTCTACGTCCTCGACTACAAGCCGCTGGTGGGGCTGTTCCAATGGCTTCAGATGTACCAGAACGGTTCGAGTTGGTACTTCCAGGCAAGTGACTACGGCTGGAATGACATGAACGACGGTCACCGTCGTTGTGCTCCGGAGTAGGTCCTGAATGACCGGTGATGGGCGGCGCCGGACGTCGCCCATCACCGGCAGATATGCCATCGACTTGGATGCGGGGGAAGGTTATGCGTTGGACAGCCACCGGAGCCGCGGCACTGGCCGTGCTTGTCGGCGTGCTTGTCACCGGGTGCGGATCCGGGCCGTCGGAGCAGTTGAACAAGACCTCGAACACCGACCGACAGTCGTTTGACGTGTTCCTCGGCGACAAGGTCGGCGTGATCGACTACGCCGTGAACCTGGTCCGGAACCGGTGCCTCGCCGACGCCGGTTACCCACAGAACCTGCAGGGTATGGCCGGTGCTCCAAGTGTCAGCTTCAGCTACCTCAAGATCTCGGCGAAGTCCTTCGGAGCGACCAGCGAGGACGAGGCACGACGCCTCGGGTTCGGCCTCGATGCGCCCGCCCAGCCGGGTAGGGTCGTCAGTTTCGATCCGAGCTACGACAAGAACCTGGAACGCTGCCAGGGCAAGGCGTACGACTCGCTCGACTCCGATACGAAGCGGATCCTGAACGCGTACAAGGACCTTGGGAATCTTCTTTTCACCGAATTCGGCACGGCGATGGAACGCTTCATCAAGGACCAGATACCAGATGCCGCAGCCAGCCTCCAGCGGTGTCTCGCCGAAAAGGGCTACCGGTCAACCAATGAAGCCGCCTTCCTGGCGGAACCCGATCACCGTACCTTCGGCGTACAGTTCGGCGACGTCGAGGAAGGTGACGAATGGGAACCCCAACGAATCAAGGGGACCGTGCAACTCGGTCCGCCCGTACCGATGAAGCGCTACATCCCGACCGCAGAGGAGTCAAAACTCGCGGTCGCCTGGTTCCAGTGCCGCCGCGACATCGGCCTGACCAGTCGTCTAATCCAATTCGCCCGGGAGGCTCAAGCGGAGATAGTGGTCCGCCATGAGTCACAACTACTCGAACTTGGTGCCGAGATAGAGCGGGTCGCCAGGGCAGCCGCGCGACTCACTGGGCCATGACAGAGCCGCCCAGGTCGGCCCAGAGCGCGGACCGACCCTCCTCCGCGCGAAAAAAGCCCGCAGGCCACGACGACATAAGTGAGGGAATGGTTGGCGTGTTCAAAGCCCGCAGGTTCGGCACCTGGTTGTTCGCCACGGTCCTTGGTGGATTCGTCGTCGCCGCAATCATGCTGGCCTTCATTCTCGGTGGCCGATTACGCTCTCCGGAGCAGGTCGCCGCAGACGCAGCGCCGCCGCCGCCGTCGCAGGTGACCGTCGCCGCACAGCAACGGGTGCTGGTGGAACCGGTGGTGCTACGCGGTCAGGTAAAGGCGGGTGCCAGCGTCCAGCTACTGGCGCCCGCAGGTGCGACCGGCGAAACCAGCGTGATCACCAAGGTGCAGGTCAAGACCGGCGTTTCGCTGACCGAGGGCATGATCCCGTTCGAGCGGTCCGGCGAGCCGATGGTGGCCCTGAGGCTGCGGTTTCCCCTCTGGCGCGATCTCAGCGGCGGCGCGAAGGGCCCGGACGTGACCGAGGTGCAGTTGGCGCTGGGCCGGTTGGGTTACCGCGTGCCGAGCAGCGGCGAGTGGGACCCCGCGACCCAGCAGGCGATCGGCCGCCTGTTCACGGCACGGGGGTACGACGCGTTGACCGGTGACGCGAAGGCGGCCGAACGGCTCGACCAAGCCAGATCCGCCGTCGGCGAGGCGGAACGTGAGTGGGCTGCGGCGGTCGAGGCGAACACACGGGTCGCGGACGCGAAACTTCGCCTGGACAGCGCCAGGAAGGCGTTGCAACAGGCGGAACTCGCCGCCGGACCGGCGCTGCCAGTGCGCGCCGTACTTCGGCTGGACCAGGTCGAGCGCAAGATCACCGGGGTGCGGGTCCGCGTGGGATCGGTCCTGACCGAAGCTCGAGCACCCCTGTTGGAGTTGGACGGCGAGGCGCCGTACATCTCCACCACCATCACCGCCGACCAAGCCGGACTGGTTTCCGTCGGTCAGGAGGGTGTCGTCGTCGACGAGGTCGCCGGCGAAACCGCGACGGTCAAGGTGTCGTCCGTGGCGGACGAGGTCGCCCCCGGAGCCGCAGGACTCGAGGTTCGGCTCGCGTTCCAGGGAAAGCCGATGTCCGCGGGACAGGACCGCTCGGTACGGGTCGACCTGACGTCGGGTAAGGACAGCGCGGAGCTGCTCGCGGTGCCGGTGACGGCCGTCTACGCGCGCACGGACGGAACCATGTTCGTCAGCGTCGTGGGCCCGAGCGGCACCGCGGTGGACGTGACCGTGCTGGTGGACCGGATCGCCGGTGGGTGGGTGGGCGTGACACCCGAGTCGGATGTCTTGCGTCCCGGCGCTCTCGTGGTGGTCGGCGAGCACGCCGCAGAACTGTCGTCGTCCCGATGAGTGCACTGCTCGAGTTGGCCGGAGCGGCCCGCACGTACGCCGACGCACAACCGGTGTACGCACTCCGTACGACCTCACTGCTCATCGAGAAGGGGCAGTACGTCACCGTGACCGGCGCGTCCGGGTCGGGAAAGTCGACGCTGCTCAACATCCTCGGCCTGTTGGACCGGCCGACCGCCGGCAGCTACCGGGTGTGCGGGGCCCCGACGGAGAAGTTGGACGAGGTCACCCGCGGCGCCGTACGGGGGCAACTGTTCGGCTTCGTCTTCCAGGCATTCCATTTGTTGGCCGGACGTAGCGCGCTGGAGAACGTCGAGTTGGGCATGCTCTACAGCGGTCAACGCGCCAAGGTCCGGCGACGGCTGGCGACGGACGCCCTGGAACGGATCGGGCTCGGCCACCGGTTGCACGCCGACCCCCGTACGCTTTCCGGCGGCGAACGGCAGAGGGTGGCAATCGCCCGCGCCATCGCGGCCCGACCGCAGGTCCTGTTCTGCGACGAACCCACCGGCAATCTCGACACCGCGAACAGCGAGAACGTGCTGACGGTCCTGCACGACCTGAATCAGGACGGGCTGACCGTCGTGGTGATCACCCACGATCCGCAGGTGGCTGGACGCGGTCTCCAGCGCCTACGGGTCACCGACGGCGAGGTCGAGCTGTGCTGAGGCGAATGGGGTTCCGGGGCGGCCGTTGGGCGGTGCGGCGAACCGTACGCCAGACCCTTGGGGTACGCGCCCCCCGCCTACCGGTGACCGCCCTGCTCAAGGAGGCATTCGTCTCCGTACACCGCCACCCCGGTCGGTCGGTGATGACGGCGATCGGCACGATTCTCGGTTCGGCCGCGTTCGTCGCGACCCTCGGACTTGGCTCCACCCTGGAGCAGCAGGTGTCCTCGTCGTTCGACGTCCGGCGCGCCACCGAGGTGCTCGTACGGCCGGACGACAAGGCCCTGGATCCGTCGTGGCAGGGCCCGGACGGGCTGGAACGGCTGCGCCGGCTCAATGGGGTCGAGGCGGCCGGACGTCGGCTGGCGCTGGGCGAACGCCCCGTCTCGCGGGCGATCGGGGTGGCCGGTCAGGGGACGAACGTCATCGGCACGGATCCGGACGGGTTGACCGCGATGTCGCCCCGCCTGCTGATCGGGCGACCCTTCGACGAGTTTCACGAGCGTAACGCGGTTCCGGTCGTGTTGCTGTCCAACCCCGTGGCCGAGCGGCTGGACATCGCCCGGATCGGAGTCGCCGTGTTCATCAACGACCGGGCGTTCACCGTCATGGGGATCTTCGACGACGTGCAGCGCCGCCCGGAGGCACTGCTGGCGGCACTGATACCGGCCTCGGCGGCGGAGACGCTGCTCACCGACCGCTCGACCGGGGTGAGCCGGGACGTTGTCATCGCCACCGCCCCCGGCGCCGCTCAGGTCATCGGCGCGCAGGCGGCACTGTCGCTCTGGCCGCAGGCGCCTGCGGCGCTCCAGGTCGTCGCGCCACCTGACCCGCGTACGTTGCGCCGTGAGGTCGAGGCGAGCGTCCAGCGGTCCAGCATGATCGTCAGCATCATCGCATTGGCGATAGGTGCCCTCTCGATCGGCAACTCCGCCACCGCGGCGATCACCGCGCGTACGGCGGAGATCGGCCTACGTCGCGCCGTCGGTGCGCGCCCGCGGCACATTGTCGCGCAGCTACTGGCCGAGACCACGGCCCTGGGTGGCTTCGGCGGCGCGGTCGGCGCGCTCATCGGTGTGATGATCACCGTGGGTGTGTCGCTGTGGAACTCGTGGCAGCCCGTCATCGACCTCCGGGTTGCTCTCGTGGCTGCTGCCGTGGGTGCTGTGGTGGGCCTCCTCGCGGGCCTGTGGCCTGCCGGCCGGGCGATCCGGGTGCAGCCGGTGGCAGCGCTCCAGCGTTGACCGGTCAGCGGAAGCCGTGGGCTCGGGTCAACAGCGCGGGACGGTGGCGGCGTCTGAAGGAGTAGGCAAGCGGAGGGATACCACAGCGATGACGTTCGAGGAGTATGTGGCAGCGCGCGGCCCGGCACTGGTGCGCCTGGCACGGCTGCTCACCGGTGACCGCGACCTCGCAGAGGACTTGGTGCAGGAGGTTCTTGGCCGGGCATTTGTCCGGTGGCGGTCGATCAGCCGGATGGACCGACCGGACATCTACATCCGGCGGATGCTGGTGAACGCGAACACCTCCTGGTGGCGGCGGCGATCGAGCGGAGAGACGCCGGTTGCCGCGGAACTCATGACCGCGGCCGTCGACCGTTCGGCGATGACCAAGCGGGACGGCGGCGACCCCGGCAACGCGACCGCGGAACGCGACGCGATGTGGCGACTCGTCATGGCCCTGCCCGAACGGCAACGTGCCGTACTGGCACTGCGCTACTACGAGGACCTGGACGACGCGACGATCGCGGAGGTACTCGGCTGTTCCCCGGCCACCGTCCGCACACATGCCATGAGGGCGCTGGCCGCGCTGCGGGTGCAACACCCGGTTACCCACTAGACGGAGGAAGGGCCGCAATTGTGAACGACGTCGAGAAACTCCTCACGGAGAGCCTGCGCAACAGCGCCGATGGCGAGGTTGACGGGATGGTCCTGCTGGAACGGGCAACAACGCGGGGACGGAAGTTCCGGCGCCGGCACCGGGCATGGATGGGCGCGGGCCTGGCAGTGGTGGCCGCGGTTGCCGCCGGCGGGGTCATCGGTGGCACGCACCTCTGGCCGGTGAGCGGCAACGGCAACGGCAACGGGTTTGACGTAGCGGTCGGCGGGCAGCCCGGCGCCCGGCCCGCGACCGCGTTGCCTGAGGTCGCCGGGGAGCAGGGAGCCTCGGTGAACCCCGCCCGGGTCGGCGCCGACGTCAACCTGATCCATTTCGACGCTACGGCAATCACCTCCACCGCCCGGCACTACACGTGGACCAGCGGTAAAGGCTACGAACAGCTTGCCGCAGGGGTCGGCACGGAAGATCTGATCTACGCCGAGATCGGGCCCGACATGGGCGTCCTCGACGGCGTGGAGCGTCAAAACGACCTGGGTGTGGTTGTCCGGGAACAGCCGGTGCCGGGACTCTGGTTGCGTGTCCAGGCCACCGACGAGAAGCTCGCACGGCAGATCGTCGGCGCGATCGAACTCGACCGCGTCCAGCGGATCGTGCTGCCGTTCCAGCTCACCGGACTTCCCGCCGGTGCCAGCGTGGTCCGTTCCGCTGTCGGTTTCGACGACGGCGTCTACACCGACGGCGGCGTCGTCCTGGAGCGGGACGGAAACAAGAGGATGGAGATACAGGCGCAGTACGCGCCGGGCCAGGGCAACGATTCGGCGCGGGCCAACCACGTCGCGGGCGGCCGGCAGGCGTTCCTGTACCCCGGGCAGGACGAGATCGAGTTGCTGGGCCTGCGGAATCTGGAGCTGAGTGCCCGGATCGGCAAGGCGTACCAGGGCTTCACCGTCGCGGACGCCGACCTGGCCCTCGGTGGTGTGAACGTGGCTGCCGACGTGACGGCCATGTCGACCTGGCCGAAGACGCTGACTTCCTGACCTGACAAGGACGCTCTGCCCGCGACCTGGGCGGGCGAAGCATGGCGAGCGCGGGCTCGATCGGGACGGTCGTCCATCAGGAGCGGCCGTCCCGATCGAGCCCGCGCGAAGCTGTGCCAGCCGGGCGAAACCGGCCGGCACGGCTCAGCTGAGGCGGGCCAGGATGAGGTCGCGGACGGTCTTGGCGTCGGCCTGGCCTCGGGTGGTCTTCATGACGGCGCCGACCAGGGCCCCGGCGGCGGCGAGCTTGCCGTCGCGGATCTTGGCGGCGATGTCCGGATTCGCGGCGATCGCCTCGTCGACGGCGGCGGTGAGCGCACCGGTGTCGGAGACCACGCCGAGCCCACGGGCCGCCATGACCTCGCTCGGGTCACCCTCGCCGGCCACCACGCCTTCGAGCACGGTACGGGCCAGCTTGTCGTTGAGCTTGCCCTCGTCCACGAGCCGCTGGAGTTCGGCCACCTGGGCCGGGGTCGCCCCGACCGCGGCGAGGTCGACGCCGGACTCGTTGGCCCGCCGGGACAGCTCACCGAGCCACCACTTGCGGGCGCCGGCCGGGGTGGTGCCGGCAGCGACCGTCTGCTCGATCAGCTCGACCGCACCCGCGTTGAGTACGGACTGCATGTCGAGGTCGGACAGCCCCCACTGCTCCTGCAACCGCTGCCGGTGCACCCGAGGCAGTTCCGGCAGGGCGGCCTTCAGCTCGGCGACCCAGGCCCGGTCCGGCGCGATCGGCACCAGGTCCGGCTCGGGGAAGTAGCGGTAGTCGGTGGCGGTCTCCTTGGACCGGCCGGGACGGGTGTCGCCGGTGTCCTCCTGGAAGTGCCGGGTCTCCTGGATGATCTTCGTGCCGGCGTCGAGCAGGGCGGCCTGCCGCAGCATCTCCGACCGTACGGCCCGCTCGACCGAACGCAGCGAGTTGACGTTCTTCGTCTCGGTACGGGTTCCCCACTCGTCACCGGGGCGGTTGAGCGAGGTGTTCACGTCGCAGCGCAGTGAACCCTCCTCCATCCGTACGTCGGATACGCCGAGCGAGCGCAGTACGTCGCGCAGCTCGGTGACGTACGCGCGGGCGGTCTCGGGGGCGAGCGCACCGGTGCCGGGGATCGGCTTGGTGACGATCTCGACCAGCGGGATGCCGGCCCGGTTGTAGTCGACCAGGGACTCGGTGGCGCCGTGGATGCGTCCGGTGGCGCCGCCGACGTGCAGCGACTTACCGGTGTCCTCCTCCATGTGCACCCGCTCGATGCCGATCCGTACCGTCTTGCCCTGCACCTCGACGTCGAGGTAACCGTCGACGCAGAGCGGCTCGTCGTACTGGCTGATCTGGAAGTTCTTCGGCATGTCCGGGTAGAAGTAGTTCTTCCGGGCGAACCGGCACCAGTCGGCGATGGTGCAGTTGAGCGCGAGACCGATCCGGATCGTCGCCTCGATCGCCGCCTTGTTCGCCACCGGCAGCGAGCCGGGCAGGCCGAGGCAGACCGGGCAGGTCCGGGTGTTCGGCTCGCCGCCGAAGTCGGTCGGGCAGCCACAGAACATCTTGGTGTTCGTGCCCAGCTCGACGTGGGTCTCCAGGCCGACCACCGGCTCGTACCGCTCGACGACATCGTCGTACGAGGGCAGGACGATCGCGCTCATCAATACTCCAGCTCTCGAGCGTCATCCGGACAAAGCATGTTCAAGCGTACTCAGAGTGCCGGCGGGGTGAAGGTGCCGACCGCGGACTCCAGGGCGGCGGCGACCCGGTACATCCGGTCGTCGGCCATGGTCGGCGCCATGATCTGCAAGCCCACCGGCAGCCCCTCGGACAGCCCGCAGGGCACCGAGATCGCCGGGCCGCCGTACAGGTTCGTCGGGATCGTGAACAGGTCCGCCAGGTACATCTGGTACGGGTCCCCGGTGCGCGACCCGAACGGGAACGCCACGAACGGGGTGGTCGGCGAGATCAGCACGTCGACCTGCTCGAACGCGGCGTTGAAGTCGCGGGTGATCAGGGTACGGACCTTCTGCGCCTGCCCGTAGTAGGCGTCGTAGTAGCCGGACGACAGCGCGTACGTGCCGAGGATGATCCGCCGCTTGACCTCGGGGCCGAAGCCCTGGTCACGGGTGAGGGACATGACCTCTTCGAGCGACTTCACCCCGTCGTCGCCGACCCGCAGCCCGAACCGCACCCCGTCGAAGCGGGCCAGGTTGGACGAGCACTCGCTCGGCGCGATCAGGTAGTACGCCGGCAGCGCGTACTCGAAGTGCGGGCAGGAGACCTCGACGACCTCGGCACCGAGCTTGGTCAACGTGTCGACCGACTCGCGGAACGCGGCCAGCACACCCGGTTCGGCGCCCTCGCCGGAGAACTCGGTGACGATACCGAGCCGTACGCCGGTCAGGTCACCGGTCGCGCCGAGCCGGGCGGCGGCAACCACGTCCGGGACCGGCTGCGGGATGGAGGTGGAGTCGCGCGGGTCGTGCCCACCGATGACCGCGTGCAGCAGGGCGGCGTCCTCGACCGTACGGGCGCACGGGCCGGGGGTGTCCAGCGACGACGAGAAGGCGATCAGCCCGTAGCGGGAGGTGCCGCCGTAGGTGGGCTTCGCGCCGACGGTGCCGGTGACCGCTCCGGGCTGGCGGATCGAGCCGCCGGTGTCGGAGCCGATCGCCAGCGGCGCCTCGTACGCGGCCAGCGCGGCGGCGCTGCCGCCACCGGAGCCGCCCGGGATCCGGCCCAGGTCCCACGGGTTGTTGGTGGGCCCGTAGGCGGAGTATTCGGTGGAGGAGCCCATCGCGAACTCGTCCATGTTGGTCTTGCCGATCGGCACCGTACCGGCGGCGCGCAGCCGCTGCACGATGGTCGAGTCGTACGGCGGGCGCCAGTTTTCGAGGATCTTGGAGCCGGCGGTGGTCGGCACGCCCTTGGTGGTGAGCACGTCCTTGACCGCGACCGGCACCCCGGCGAGCGGGCCGAGGGGAACACCTGCGGCCCGGCGGGCGTCGACGTCGCGGGCGGCGGCGAGCGCCCCCTCGGTGTCGACGTGCAGGAAGGCGTGCACCCGGCCGTCGACCTCGGCGATCCGGTCGAGGTGCGCCTGGGTCACCTCGACCGCGGACGCCTCGCCACCGGCGACAAGGGCCGCGACCTCCGTCGCGGTCATCCTGGTCACGTCACTCATGCCGGTCAGGCCTCCTCGTCCAGGATCCGCGGTACGCGGAAGCGTTGTTCATCGACATCCGGTGCACCGGACAGCGCCTCGGCCGGGGTCAGGCACGGCACCACGACGTCCTCGCGGAGCACGTTGGTCAGCGGCACGGAGTGCGAGGTGGGCGGGATGTCGGCCGCGGTCACCTCACCGACCCGGGCCACCGACTGGAGGATCACGTCGAGCTGGCCGGCGAAGGTCTGCAGCTCCTCCTCGGTGACGGCGAGCCGCGACAGCCGCGCCAGGTGCGCGACCTCCTCGCGGGAGATGGCGGCCATCGGTGCCCCCTTCGTGCGTGGACGTGCTTACCGGCGCAGCGTGACACGCGCGCCGTGACCCGAGCGAGTCTATTTGTCAGCCGGAGACGCGCTCTCCCCGACTCCCCCCGCCCCGGCAAGCTCGGCCGGCTCCCCGCTCGGCGGCTCCGGCAAGAACGACCCGTCGTCCTCGATCTGCACCGTCAGGTACGTCCCGTCTCCTCCGACCTGCTCCAAGACGTACGTCTCGCCCTTGCCGACCGGTTCGGACGCCGCGGCGGCCGGGTCCTCGGTCGGCGCGAGCGGGTCGGCGGCCGGTGGTTCCGCGGGCGCGGGCGGGTCGGTGTCGGTGCTCGCAAGCGGGTCGCTGGGGGCGACCTCGACGGCGATCGGGGGCTTGGACCGGTGCCGGCCGGGGGTTTCCTGGACCGGGCCGGGCACCAGCGGGCGGTAGCGGGCCAGCCACGAGACCAGTTCGTCGGCCGGCATCGGCCGGGCGTAGAACCAGCCCTGGGCGACGTCGCAGCCGGCGGCGTGCAGCAGCCGCCAGGTCCGGGCGTCCTCGACGCCCTCGGCGACCACCCGCAGGCCGAGCGCCCCGGCCAGTTCGATCACCGAACGGACGATGGCGGCGTCGTCGGCGTCGGTCGCCATCCCGAGTACGAACGAACGGTCGACCTTCACCTCGGCCAGCGGCAGCCGCCGCAGGTGCTGCATCGAGGAGTAACCGGTGCCGAAGTCGTCCAGGGCGATGGCCACGCCGATCTTGTCGAGCCGGGCGATGGTGGCCAGCACCCGGTGCGGGTCGGCCATCAGGGCGCCCTCGGTGATCTCCAGCTGGATCCAGGACGGCGGTACGCCGTACCGGGTCAGCCGGTCCGCGAGCTGGTCGGCGATCTCCCCGGTGTGCAGGTCACGGACGCTGACGTTGACCGCCGCCCGTACGGCGATCCCGGCGGCCGACCACTTGGCGAGCTGTTCCACCACGTCGTCGATGACCCGACGGGTCAGCAGGCGCATCACCGCGCTCTGTTCGGCCACCCGGATCAGCTCCTCCGGATCGACCTGGCCGCGTTTGGGGTGGCGCCAGCGCAGCAGCGCCTCGACCCCGACCACCTCGCCGGTGGAGATCGCGATCTGCGGCTGGTAGTACATGGTGATCTCACCGGCGTCGGCTCCGCCGGCCCGGTCGAGGACCCGGCGCAGGTCGGCCAGGAGGTTCAGCCGCTCCGGGGAGTTGTGGTCGGACTCGGGGGCGTAGACGGCGACGGTGTCGCCCCGGTTCTTGGCGTCGTACATGGCCACCTCGGCGTGGCGCATCAGGGTGGCGAAGTCCTCACCGTGCTCGGGGTAGACCGCGACGCCGACGGAGCCGCTGACGTCCAGCGGCAGCCCGTCCAGGGCGACCGGCTCGACCAGCGCCTCGACGACCCGTTCGGCCAGCCCACGGGCCTCGTCCACGTCCACCAACCCGGTCGCCAGTACGGCGAACTCGTCGCCGCCGAGCCGGGCGACCAGGTCGGCGGGGCGGACCGTGACGGTGAGCCGTTCGCCGACCCGGACCAGCAGCCGGTCACCGACCCCGTGTCCAAGGGCGTCGTTGACGTGCTTGAACCGGTCGAGGTCGAGCAGGAGCAGGGCCAGGTGCCGGTCGTCGGCGCCCTTCGCGGCCTGTTCGGCGTGGATGGCGATCTGGTCGCCGACCTCGGCGTACAGGGCCTTGCGGTTCGGCAGTGCGGTGAGCGGGTCGAGCCGGGCGAGTTGTTCCTGTTCGCCGGAGAGCCGGGCCATCCGGTAGACCGCGTAGAGCGGCACCAGGACCAGCGGGATCAGCGCGGGGCTGACCCGCGCGGCGGCCACCACCACCGGGCCGAGCAGCAGCAGCGATCCGGTGGAGAGCAGTTCGAAGCCGAGTCCGTGCCGGAACGCCGGCCACCACGGGCTGCCGAAGCGCAACCGTACGGCGAGCGTGACGGAGCCGTACTTGACGGCGAACCACACGGCTGCGGCACCGGCGACGATCGCCACGTCGGCCCAGGTGGGGTGGGGTCGTGCGCCGAAGGCGGCTTCGGGGCCGAGGCGGGCGACCGCGTGTGCGGCGGTGAGGGCGCAGGCGTACTGGGCGATGTTGAACACGATTCGCCAGGGGGCGTGCCGCAGCCGGAACCCGGAGACCAGTACGGCGACCGCCTGCACGGCGATGGCAGGGGCGGGTCCCCAGCCGAGCAGGATGGCGAAGGTGAAGCAGATGCTGGGAAATACCGCCGAGCTCTGTCGTCGGCCCGGCGGCGTGAATGGACGCGCGTCGGATACGGCGGCGAGCGCGGCCATGACCCAGAATGCCGGCGGCAGTTGGGGAATCTGGTCGGGCAACGACATCAGCGGTACGGCGGAGAGCAGGGCGGCCAATGCGACGACCGCCCAGACAAAGCCGAAGAATGCGGTTGCCCGTCCAGGAGGAACGGAGTTCCGCAACGCTGCGGCCTCCATGCGACCTCCCGACCCGTGGTCCCGGGGCGCGGCCACCTGCCGCGCTGGTGCAACCATCAAACGCCCTCATCGGACGGATGTGGGGGGCGACAGACGCGAATCGGTTGTAGTCGTGACTAACTTGAAATACGCGGCATCTCGCCAGAGGCGAACTATGACGCAGAGCTAATAGGGTGCTTACTCTTCGTTAGCTTGCGCCGCGTTAGCCGCCGCCTCGACCGCCGCCTCCGGGCCTTCGGCCAGCAGAATCTCGAATCCGGCCTCGTCCAGGATCGGCACCTTCAGTGACGCCGCCTTGTCAGCCTTGCTCCCCGGGTTGTCGCCCACCACCACGAAATGGGTCTTCTTCGAAACCGAACCGCTGACCTTTCCGCCGCGCGACTGCACCGCCTCGGCCGCACGGTCGCGGGAATAGGACGCCAGGGTGCCGGTGACCACCACGGTGATCCCCTCGAGCGGGCGCGGCCCCTGCTCGACCTGCTCCTCCGCCATCTGGACCCCGGCCTCGGTCCACTTGCGTACGACCTCGCGGTGCCAGTCCACGGTGAACCACTCCCGCAGGCTGGTGGCGATCCTCGGGCCGACCCCGTCCACCGAAGAGAGTTCCTCCTCGCTGGCCTGCTCG
Organism: Micromonospora sp. NPDC049523; assembly: GCF_040676775.1. Lineage (NCBI taxonomy): Bacteria > Bacillati > Actinomycetota > Actinomycetes > Micromonosporales > Micromonosporaceae > Micromonospora > Micromonospora sp. NPDC049523. Next base: position 134,073 of record NZ_JBFAPP010000022.1, read on the forward strand.
ATCCGCTCGATCGACCCGAACTGCCGGGCCAGCGCCTGGGCCGCGGTCGGCCCGACGTGCCGGATGGAGAGCGCCACCAGCACCCGCCAGAGCGGGCGCTGCCGCGCCTCGACCAGGTTGTCCAGCAGCTTGACCGCGTTGCTGCCCAGGCTGCCGTCCTTGTTGACGAACAGCGGCACCGAGGCCAGCTTGTCGGCGTCCAGCGAGAACAGGTCGCCCTCGTCGACGATCGCCCGCGCGTCGAGCAGCGCCGCCGCCGCCTTCTCCCCCAGCACCTCGATGTCGAGGGCGTTGCGGCTGGCCAGGTGGAAGACCCGCTCCCGCAATTGCGCCGGGCAGGACCGGGTGTTGGGGCAGCGGATGTCGACGTCGCCCTCCTTGGCCGGCGCCAGCACGGTGCCGCAGGACGGGCAGTGGGTCGGCATCTCGAACGGGCGGGCGTCCGGCGGGCGCAGGTCGACCACCGGGCCGAGCACCTCGGGGATGACGTCACCGGCCTTGCGGATGACCACCGTGTCGCCGATCAGCACCCCCTTGCGCTCCACCTCCCGGGCGTTGTGCAGGGTCGCCAGCGCGACCGTGGAGCCGGCCACCCGGACCGGTTCCAGCACCGCGAACGGGGTGACCCGACCGGTACGCCCGACGTTGACCTCGATGTCGAGGAGCTTGGTCGTCACCTCCTCCGGCGGGTACTTGAAGGCGATCGCCCAGCGGGGGGCGCGGCTGGTGGAGCCGAGCCGGCCCTGGATGGCCACCGGGTCGACCTTCACCACCACCCCGTCGATCTCGTGCTCGACGTCGTGCCGGTGCTCGTCGTAGTAGTCGATGTAGTCGCGGACCCCGGCCAGGTCGGGCACCACCCGCCACCGGTCGCTGGTCGGCAGCCCCCAGGCCCGCAGCGTCGCGTACGAGTCGGACTGCGCCACCGGTTCGAAGCCGCGCCGGGCGCCGATGCCGTGCACCACCATGCGCAGCGGGCGGGACGCGGTGATCCGGGGATCCTTCTGCCGCAGGCTGCCGGCGGCGGCGTTGCGCGGGTTGGCGAACGGATCCTTGCCCTGCTCGACCAGGGACGCGTTCAGGTCGGCGAAGTCGGCGACCGGGAAGTAGATCTCGCCCCGGACCTCCAGCAGCTCCGGGACGTCGGCACCGTCGGCCAGCCGCTCCGGGATGGTCCGGATGGTCCGTACGTTCGGGGTGACGTCCTCGCCGGTGCGGCCGTCGCCCCGGGTCGCGGCCCGGACCAGCCGGCCGTTCTCGTAGGTCAGGTTGATCGCCAGCCCGTCGACCTTCGGCTCGCACAGGTAGCTGACCGCGCCCCCGGCGTCCCGTTCCACCCGCTCGGCCCAGGCGGTCAGCTCGTCGACGTCGAAGGCGTTGTCCAGCGACATCATCCGCTCGGCGTGGTCGACCGGGGTGAACAGCGTGGAGAAGGTGCCGCCGACCCGCTGGGTGGGCGATTCCGGCGTACGCAGCGACGGGAAACTCTCCTCCAGCGCCTCCAGCTCGCGCAGCATCCGGTCGAAGTCGGCGTCCGGGATGCTCGGCGTGTCCAGCACGTAGTAGCGGTACTGGTGGTCGGTGATCTCGGTGGCCAGCTCGGCGTGCCGCTCCCGGTCGGCCGCGCTCGGATCGGCGCCGGCCGCCGCCTCCTGTTCGGCGCTGACCTGCTGCGGGATCGCTTCCTCTGACACCAGTTGACCTCCGTGCTCGCGTTACCTCCGCACCGTATCGGTCCGGTCGGACATCCGGAGCCCGGGGAGCCGGACCCGCTGCCACCGGGTGCCGACGAGCCGGACCCGCTGCCACCGGATGCCGACGAGCCGGACCCGCTGGCTCCGGATGCCGCCCGCCCGGTGCCGTGCGAGGATCGCCACGGCCGACAGACCTCCGATGATCAGGAGTACCGATGCCCACCTGGCTGCTCTGGCTGATCGGGATCGGCCTGGTCGCGGGCGTGACCGGCTGGGCCGTACGCCGGTTCCGTCGGGGTCCGGGCCGCCCGTCCCGGCCGGGCCGCGCGCCGCGACGGCCCCGGGGTCGTCCCACCGCACCGCCGCGCCCGAGGTCCGGCCCCGCGACCAAGCCGGCCGAGTCCGGGGTACGCCCGCAGCCCGGCGAGATCTGGTGGGCCGACGTGCCGTTCGAGGACGGAACCGGTTCGAAGGTACGCCCGTGCCTGGTGTTGCGTGGTGGTCGCCGGGGCGCGGACGTCCTGAAGATCACCAGTCAGGACAAGAGCGAGCGCGCCGACCACGTGAAGATCCCGACCCGGAGCTGGGACCGGACCGCCGCCCGGGACAGTTGGCTCGACCTGTCCGACCCGATCCGGGTCTCGCTGACCTCGTTCGAGAACCGGGCCGGCAGCTGCGACGCCGACCTGTGGCACCGCGTCACCCAACTCCACCGCGTACGCCGCACCCGCTGACCCGCGCGGTCCGGGGCGGGTTGCCGGGCTGTGGCGTTCCACTACCCCTCCGGGGGTAGAAATCCGCCACAGCTCGACCCGCCTGGCCCGGCCCGACCGTCAGAGTCCTCGTGAGGCATGGCTCCACTCGGCGTCCGTCCAGGACGGGGTGGACATGCCGACCGGTCGGAGCCGAAGGTCCGGGTCGTCCGTCTGGACCAGACAGATGACCCGCTTCCCGAGCAGGGCGGCCGGCCACGCCTTTTCGGCGATCACATCGAGGAGGTCCTGGGCTGCTTCGCGGTGGTACCGCACGAACACGTCGAAGCCATGCAGTACGAGCACAAAGCCAGCGTGTCGGTCCCACGTGTCCGCCACCGCCTCCGCGACTCCCTCGCTCAGGCACTGCCACTGGTCGTGGCAGACGTTGCCGAGGGCCGAGGCGAGGTCGCGGAACATGTGGGAGGCGATCATCCAGGAGGCGTCCACCGACACGACGTGGTAGTCGTGCTCCCGTAGCCATCTGACGGTGTCGTCGAGGAGTGCTCGGCTGTGCATCATTCGCACGGGTGAGCGCATCATCAGGTGGTAGTCCACCCGATGTTGATCCGTTTCGCGATCGAAGGCGGCCACGTCGGCCAGCATGCCGTACCTCGGCGCGAGGCGATGTCCCGTCCGTCGAAGCTCACAGGGTGCGTCAGCTCGCGGAAAACCGCTTGACCGTACGGGCCCGCCGGGGACGACTTGTTCCATGAGCGGCAGCGATCTCGGCGAGCGGTTGGCCTGTGTCCGGCGATCCTGGAACCCCCGACAGCGCCTGCATGTCGGCAACGTCGCCTGGGCCGGCGCCCGGGGCGACGGCAGCCCGGTTCCCGACGCCACCCTCACCTGGGGCGATCCCCTGCTGGGATTCGCGGACGTGTGGCTGTCCGGGGCATCGGACCAACCCGCGCAAGCCTCCCTGCACCTGGGACCCGACACGACTCCCACGCAGCGAGCCGCCGCCGTCGACGAACTGCTGCACCTGGCACCCCGGCTCACCGTCGAGGTGAGCGACCAGGACACCGCCCTCACCGCGGTCCTGGCCGAGCGTGGCTTCCACCGCGCCGAAAGGCCGTGGTTCGTACAGCTATGGCGGAGCCTGGCGGACCTCTCGGACCTCGGTACGCGCGCCGACGCACCCGACTACATGATCCGTCCCGTACGCGAGGACGAGCTGACCGAACGGGTCGAGCTGCATCGTCGTTGCTGGGCGCCGGCCAGGATCAAGACGATGCTGGGCCTGCCGGTGACCGGTGACGAACCCGGTTCGAGCTACTCGGTGGACAAGCATCGTGCCGTGCTGGCCTCGCCGGTCTACCGCCCGGAACTGGACCTGGTCGCGGTGGCGGCGGACGGTACGTTCGCCGCCTTCGGGCTGGGTTGGTTGGACGTCGACTCCGGATCCGTGCTGTTCGAGCCGGTCGGGACCGACCCGGAGCACGGTCGGCGCGGCCTGGCCGGGGCGTTGTGTACGCGGATGTTGCAGGTGGCCCGTGATCTCGGCGCCAACCAGGCGATCGTCGGCCCCCGGGGCGACGGCGGCTACCCGGTGCCACGTCGGCTCTACACCGGGCTCGGCATGCACGAAGTGGCCCGCTTCGTGCCCATGACCAGGTGATCGCGGCGGGGCTGGCGTCGGCCCGTCAGTCCCAGGCGTTGCCGAGGGCGGCGAGCTGGTCGGCGTACTCGATCCGGTCGAGCCAGTCCTCGGGGAAGATCGCCAGGCCGCCGGACGCGCCGAGGAACGCACCGGCCAGCGCGGCAATCGAGTCCGAGTCGCCGGACGTCGTCGCCCCGCGGGCCAACGCCGACACCGGGTCGTCCGGGTGCCGCAGCGCGCAGAGCAGCGCCGTGGCCAGTGCTTCCTCGGCGATCCAGCCCTCACCGGTGGCCAGGCACGGGTCTTCGCCGTCGTCGGGCCCGGATAGTGTCGCGTCCAGCCGGTCCAGCACCGCCAGGCACTCGTCCCAACCGAGGGCGATGAACTCCGCCGGGTGACCCGCGCCCGCGCGCTGCCACAGGTCACCCAGCCAGTCGCCCCGGTAGACGGTCCGCTGACCGATGGCCCGCTGCCGCAGCAGGCCGGGCACGTCGGCCAGCGCCGCGCCGTCGCGCAACACCCGCACCGCGTACGCGGTCAGCTCGCTCGCCGCGAGCGCGGTCGGGTGCCCGTGGGTCAGCCCCGCCTGGAGCTGGGCGATTCCGGCGAACGTGTCCAGGTCGTACGCCGACAGCAGTCCGACCGGGGTGACCCGCATGTTGGCGCCGCAGCCCTTCGAATCGGCCACGGTCGCCGCCTGCCACGGCCCGCCCTTGGCCAGTTCACCGCAGGCCCGCAGGCAGGTCATGCCCGGCGCCCGGTTGTTGTCGGGGCTGACGGCCCAGTCCAGGAACCGGGCGCGCAGCAGCGGTTCGAGCACCTCCGGGGTGGCGGCCGGTGCCTCGTGCAGCGCCCAGCCGACCGCGAGCGCCATCTGCGTGTCGTCGGTGACCAGTGCGGGATCCCCGGTCAGCTCGCGCGGTCCATCGGGGCCGTAACGCGCCTCGATCTGCGGAACCGTCATGAACTCGGTCGGCTTGCCCAGCGCGTCCCCGTACGCCAGCCCGAACAACGACCCCGACGCGGCCAGCGCCGGTAGACCCGTTTCCGTCCAACCCATGCGGCGATCATGCCCGCCGCCGTCAACCCGGTCGGGGCCCAGGGTCGTTGCGGCGTCGGTCAGTTGTCCCAGCACAGGCAGAACGGGTGGCCCGCCGGGTCGGCGTAGACCCGGAAGTCCTCTCCCCCACCGGGCAGCCGGGTAGCACCGAGCGCGAGCACCTTCGCCTCGGCCACCTCGATGTCCTCCACCGTTACGTCGAGGTGGACCTGCTGCGGCCGCTCCGGATCGGGCCACCGGGGTTCGAGCAGGTCAGGCGCGAGCTGGAAGGCCACCCGGGACTGCCCCGGCCCTCCCCCGAGCGTCACCCAGTCATCACTGTCGTAGACCACCGACCGCCCCAGCAACTCCCCGTAGAAGCCAGCCAGCCCCCGAGGATCCGGACAGTCAAGCACCACACTCCGCAACTCACCAATCATGCCCCCACCCTTCCCCCAAGGCACCCCCCAAAAACCCCACCCCCCGTCCCCCACCCCCCGTCCCCGTCCCCGTCCCCGTTCAACGCGTCGATCTTGCAGTTGTGGCGGTACACAAACCAGGACTAGTACCGCTATTCAGGCGCCACAACTGCAAGATCGTCGCGGGGAAAGGGGCGGGGGAAAGGGGTGGGGGCCGGGGGCGGGGCGGGGGC
>NZ_JBFAPP010000023.1:0-125796 GCF_040676775.1 Micromonospora sp. NPDC049523
CCGATGGTACTGCACTCGGGAGGGTGTGGGAGAGTAGGACGCCGCCGGACTTCTTATTAGTTAGGGCCACCCTTCGGGGTGGCCCTAACTTGTTTATCCACCCATGATCCGAGCGGCCTTCACCCGAGCCGAGGCACCGGGTCGTCCTTCAGGTCCTCGCTGGCAGGTGGCCCGCCCTCACCCCGACCGGTGACGTGATCGACCCTGGGTGGGCTGACAAGTCATCCGGTCGGGGCAGGTCGTGGCTTTGTCGTACTCGTGGTTTCGCCGTACGCCGACGGTTTGGTCGTCAGCGGTTGATGCCGGCCTCGATGGCCTCGATGATGCGAGGCCGCAACTCCGCAGCACTGATGATGGCGTCCACCGAGCCGACCTCAACCGCACGCTGGATGCTGTGTACGCGGTCGAACTCCGCGGCGACCTCGCCGAGCTTCTCCGCCCGGACAGCGGACTGCACCTCGGCGAGCTGGGCGTTCAACGACGCCCGCTCGGCACCGGTGGCGGCCAGGACCCGCGCCTGCAGTTCCGTGACCCGCGGATCGTTGGCGGTCCGGTTGTTCACCTCACCGGAGAACACCACCGCCGCTGCCGGGGCACCACCGAGCACCGAGGCGAACGAGCCTTCCAGCGCCAGTACGGTCATGTTCGGGTTGAGCGCCTTGGAGAACACCACGAACGCGCCACCGTGATAGCGGGAAATCACGCAGAACACGATCGGGCCGTCGAAGTTGACGATTGCCCGGCCGATCTCGGCGCCGTACTCCAACTGGAGCTTGCGCATCGACTCCGGGGAGCCGTCGAAGCCGGACAGGTTCGCCAGTACGACCAGCGGCCGGTTGCCAGACGCCGAGTTGATCGCCCGCGCGGTCTTCTTCGACGACCCCGGGAACAGGGTGCCCGCGGTGTAGGTGTCCGGCCCGTCCGTGGGCGGGAAGCCGCGCCGAGGCACCGGCCGTGACTCGATCCCGATCAGGCAGACCGGCCAGCCGCCGATGTGCACGTCCTGCACCGCCGAGGTGTCGGCGTCGGCCATGCCCGCCCAGCGTTCCAACACCGGGTGGTCCTGGTCGGAGAGCGCGCGCATCACCGTACGGATGTCGAAAGGCTTCTTGCGGTCGGGGTTGTGCTGCGTGGAGAAGATCTGGCCGACGGTGGTGAAGTCGCTGCCCGTGGCCGTGTGCGGGAACTCGGACACGCTGCGGTCGACCGGGTCGGAGGTGTCCGCCTTCCGGGGCGTCGTCTCGCCGGGTACGACGTACGTGTGGTCGTAGTGGGCCATCAGTACGTCGCGGGCGGCCGGCAGGTTCGGCGCCCAGTACTGCGCCTGGCCGTTCGGCCCCATGACCCGGTCGTAGCCGCCGATGCCGAAGTTGTCCTCGGCCGACACGCCCCCGGAGAAGTCCAGCGACTGCTTGCCGGTGAGCACCATCGCCGAGTCCGGCGTCATCACCAGGATGCCCTTGGTGTGCATGAGCATCGTCGCCTCGGCGTTCCAGTACGGCTGGGCGCCGACGGTGATCCCGGCGACCACGATGTTGATTTCGCCGCCGTCCTGGGTGAACGTGACGATCCGCTTGAGCGCAGCGGCGACCCAGTCCATGTTCTCGGTGCCGGAGGACATGGAGATCCGCGCGCCTGCGGACAGGGCGAACCACTCCACCGGAACCCGCAGCTGCTCGGCGAGGTCGAGCGCGGCGATCACCCGCGAGCACTCCGGCTCCGACAGCGCGCCCAGCGCCTTTGTCGGGTCGCCGAGCAGGACGACCCGCGTGACGCCTTCGGGGTGCCGCTCGGTCGGCGTGGTGACGACACCGGCCACGATCGCCGCGGAGTTCTTACCCCTCGGCCGGTCGACCGGCACGAGCGTGCCGTTCGCGTCGAGGTCGTGTTCGACGAAGGCGCCGTCGCGTCCGGCGAGCAGCCCGGTCAGCTCGTACGGGTAGGTGTTGCCGCGCCGCGCCGCACGCAGCACCTTCTGCCGGTAGTCGTCCAGCGGCTGCACCGGCTCCGTCGACGGTTCGCCGACGTGCAGACGTGCGCCGTGGCCGGGGTCGAGCGTGATCCGTACGGCGACCTCGGTCAGTTCACCGGCGGCGGTGCGCTGGCGGGCGATGAACTGGACCTCCTCCAGCCCCGCGCCCATCGAGGTCGGCAGGATGCGCTGGACCAGCGTGTTCAGCTCTTCGGCGGTCAGTTCGGTCGCCGGCCAGACGTACATCATCATCCGGTTGGTGTCGAACCGCTTGTTCTGCGGTCGCTGTGCCTGGATGTTGCGGATCGCGTCCAGGCCCGCGGTGATCGCGTCCTCCACCGCCGGCAGTGCGACCAGCCTGCCGTCGGCCTCGCGCAGCGGTGTCAGGTCGCGGACCTGGCCCATGACGACCAGCCGCTCGTCGGCCGGGTTGCTGCGCGCGACGGCCTTGAACAGGTAGATTTCCTCGTCCGCGGAGGGCAGCCGGGTGAGGTCGAACTCGCGCAGCCGGTGCAGTTGCAGGCGCTGCGCGATCTGCGGGTGCAGGCCGCGGATCAGCCGGTCCTCGGCGAAGCCGGCGCCGTCGGGCCGGAAGGTGAAGTGGTGGTGCATGACCGCGCCGCTGGTCCCGGCGACGGTGGTGGTGATCCGCCGTACGCCCGTGGGCTGCGGGGACTCGGCGAGGATCTGCTCGAGCCGCACCGCCATCGTGTCGGCGTCCGGCTGGTCCTCCCAGGTGACGTAGAGGTCGGCTTCCAGTCCCTGTTCGGCGGTGCCGGCCGCGAAGCCGCCGAGGGCGCCGATGGCGTCGGGCAGGGCGGCGATGTCGACCGCGGTGGTGACCACCCGTACGACGCCGCCCGAATCGGTGTGCTCCGCGGTGACGAACCGGCAGCCGGCGGTCTCCCGTACGGAGATCCCGGACAATCCTCGGTTGCCGTAGTAGCGGCGGGTCAGCACCTCCAGCAGCGGTGCGTGGTCCCGTCCGGGTCGGCCGATCCGCTGACCGATCAACCGGACCAGCGGTTCGGCGCTGGCGACCATCGCCTGGATCCGCTCGGGCCGGTCCGGGGCGTCCGGGTTGCGGTCCAGGTAGCGCAGCTCGTCGCGTACGGCGGCGTAGACCTTGGCGCGGTTGCGGCGCAGCAGCGGCTGTGCGAACCAGCGGAACACGACACCGCGGGCCAGGTCCGACACCGCGGGGAAACGTACCTGGGTGGCCGCGACCAGGTGCTCCAGGGTGAGCCCGGCGCGCTCGCTGAGCGACTCGACCGGCGGTGCGCCGGCCAGCCACTGCTTCAGCAGTTCCGACACGACCGCGACGTGGGTCGACATCCGCTGTTGCGCCAGGAAGATCCGGAAGACCGCGGCCTCCAGCTCCGGCGTACGGTCCAGGTCGGCGACGCCGTAGTGTCCGAGCACCTGCTTCAGCTTGGTCTGGAAGTCCTCGGTGACACCGGCACGTTCGACGTCCAGGCTCTGCAGGTAGCTGTGGAAGTACTCGCGCGGGCTGTGTACCGGGCTGCCCGGCTCGACCTCGAGCTCACCGCCCGGTTTGTTGCGGCTCAACTCCGACAGGTCGGCGAACACCGTCAGCAGGTCCAGCTCACCCGGCAGGGGCCGGCCACCGAGTTCGGCCCGTGCGGCCAGGTACCCGGACAGCACACGCTTGCGGTCCTGCGGGTCTACGTCGAAGCCCAGCAGCAGGCTGCGCAGGTCCTGCAGGCCGCGGTCGACCCGCTCGGCCGCGGAGACGTCCGCCCGCTCCGAGGGTAGGTCGATCTCGACGGTCTCACCCGCGCCCGAGGTCTCCTCTTCGGCACCCTCGTCGGCGAGAGGCTCCAGCCGCATCAGCGGCGTACCGGTCTCGACCTGGCTGCCCACCGTCACCGGGCACTCGCGTACCCGGGCGCGGAACGGCGCCCGCAGCACCGTCTCCATCTTCATGCTCTCCAGCACGAGGATCGGCGCGCCCAGGTCGACCTCGTCACCGACCGCCAACGGTGTGGCCACGACCAGCGCGGGCGCGGGTGAACGGACGACACCGCCCTCGTCGCGACTGATCCGGTGGGTGGCGCCGTCGACCTCGACCAGGTGGATCGGACCGTGCGTGGCCGACACCAGCCGGAAGCGGTGTCCGTTGACCACGATCCGCCCGCTGTGCTCGTCGAAGCGCTCGATTTCGACGTCGGCGGGGTGTACGTCGCCGCCGCCGGAGATGCCGACGCGGAAACGCTTCTGGCCGACGCGGGCGACGCTCACCCGGTAGCCGACGCCACGGAGCTTGAGGTCCAGCGGGCGGACGCTCTCGTGCTGCACCTGCGGGCGTCCGCCGTGCGCGGTGGACAGCAGCCGCTGGCGGCTGACCTCCTCTTCGTCCTGGTAGGCCTCGATAGCGGCCGCGGCCAGGGCGATCGCGGAGTTCCGGTGGCTGACCAGGCGGCCCTCGGCGCGTACCCGGTCGATCCAGCCGGTGTCGGCGCTCGCGTCGATCACCTCGGGCTGGTCGAGCAGGTCGAGCACGAAGCTCTTGTTGGTGACCCCACCCTCGATGATCACCGTGGTCTCGGCCATCGCCCGGCGCAGTCGGGCCAGCGCCTGTTCGCGGTCGCGGCCGTACGCGATGATCTTCGCGATCATCGAGTCGAAGTCGGCCGGGATGTTGTCGCCCTCGCTGACACCCGTGTCGACCCGGATGCCGGGACCGGCGGGAAGCACCAGCCGCGCGATGCGGCCGGGCGAGGGGGCGAAGTCCCGGTCCGGGTCCTCGGCGTTCAGCCGGGCCTCGACGGCATGGCCGGCCTCGGCCGGCCGGGAGCCCTCCAGCCTGCCGCCGTTCGCCACGTGCAGCTGCAGCCGAACCAGGTCGGTGCCGGTGGTGATCTCGGTGATCGGGTGCTCGACCTGCAGCCGGGTGTTGACCTCGAGGAAGGCGAACAGCTTCTCGCCGGGGTGGTAGAGGAACTCGACGGTGCACGCGCCCTGGTAGCCGACCGCCACGGCGAGCCGTTCGGCCGACGCCTTCAGCTCAGCGGCCTGCTCCGGGGCGAGGACCGGGGAGGCGGACTCCTCGATGATCTTCTGGTTTCGGCGCTGCACCGAGCAGTCGCGTACGCCCAGCGCCCACGCGGTGCCCTGCCCGTCCGCGATCACCTGGACCTCGACGTGCCGGGCACCGGTGACCAGGCGCTCCAGGAAGACCACGCCGGAGCCGAAGGCGCGCAGCGCCTCCTGCCGGGTGCGTTCGTAGGCGTCGGCCAGGTCCGCGTCCGAGGCGACCATGCGGATGCCCCGTCCGCCTCCGCCAGCGGTCGCCTTGAGCATCAGCGGGTAGCCCACCTCGGTGCCGGCGCGCAACGCGTCCTCGAGCGTCGCGACCTCGCCGCGGCTCCACGGTGCGACCGGTACGCCGACCTCCTCGGCCATCAGCTTCGCGCCGATCTTGTCACCCAGCTTGCGCATCGCCTCCGCGCTCGGCCCGACGAAGGTGACGCCGATCTTCTCGCAGAGCTCGGCGAACGCCGGGTCCTCGGCGACGAACCCCCAGCCGACCCACGCGGCGTCGGCACCGGTCTCGACCAGCGCTCGCTCCAGGACGGCGTGGTCCAGGTACGGGCGGGCCGAGGCGGGGCCGAGCAGATAGGCGCTGTCGGCCTCACGGACGAAGGTCGCGTTTCGGTCGGCGTCGGTGTAGAGGGCGACCGTCTCGATTCGCGTCCCGGTTTCCGCCGAAAGATCCCGGACGGCATGAATGAGCCGCATGGCGGCCTCACCACGGTTGACGATGGCGATACGACTGAACACCGGCTGACCCTCCCAAGTACCCACGCGCGAAAGGCGACGTCCAAGTTCCGGAGCGTCGCCTGCACCTGCCTATACCCTGCTGGATTACTGCCGCGTACACAAATGCTCCGCCTTGCGCAGTCCGCATTCGTCCGGTCACCAGGCCGCGACGCTCGCCGTTCTCGCGGCGTCGGAGCCTGCGATACCGGCTGACGTTCCGACATACCGGACAGTCGTCAGGTCGTCTCGTGTCCCTCGGGCTCGCCGGCACGCAGGTGCGCACAGGCTTCTTTCGTGGCTTGTTCGAGACGTTCGACGGCGTCGTCGGGCAGACCGCGTTCCGTCGCAGTCCAGGAGACCCACGCCTCGGCGACGTCGGGAAGGATCCGCGCCACCTCCGGGTCGTCGATGTGCTCGGGAGCGAGCGCGGGTAGGCCGAGCACCGCCAGGACCAGGCGTGGGCCGATGCGAACCGGGTGACAGCCGGCCTCGTCGGTGAACTGCGTGACGAGTAGGTCGACCGCCTGGGTCGTCGTGTCGTCCGCGGGGAGCCCGGCCGCGGCGCCAGAGGCCAGGAATGTCCGCTTCAGCAGCTCGATCTCCACGCTGCTGGGAAACGGCTCCGGTGGCGCGGCGACATCGCTCAACGCACGGGCCCGGGCCAGGGTCAGCGCCCGCATCTTCCGGTACGCCGCCGGCACCGGCTTGGGCTTGTACTCCCGGTCCTCGGTCAACTCGTCCGAGGTGGCGATCGCCTCTTCGAGCAGCCGCCGGCCGAATGCGGGGTCGAGTGGCTCGCTGACGAAGCCCTCGTCGCCCTTTTCGGCGTACTGGAGCACCTCCAGCAACGAATCCAGGTGCATGCTGAGCGTCAGTTCCCGGAACAAACCGTCGCCGACGGTACGGTCGATCATGGCCAGGATGGCGTGCTCGTCGTTTCCGTCATAGGAGAACGCGAAGAGCACGATTGCGGTCTCGTCGAACTGGTCGTGCGCCCACCAGCAGCGATCCACCCGTACCCGGCCGATGGTGGACGTCCAGGGCGGCTCCGGTATTCCCTCTTGGACGATGCGGTCGGCATTCATCCGGGCGAGTTCGCGTTGGGTGTCGATCGTGCTCATCGCCTGGAAGCCGCGCAGTGCCGCCAAGGCCGTCGGCGTCCGCCGCCGGCCCAACTCGTGGATTACCCTGGCGTCCTCCTGCACCGAGACGGCCAGGGACAACGCGAACCCCTCCGCGCTCTCGTGCGCGAGCAGTTGGGTCATCGACTGCTCCACCGACCAGGGCGAACCATCTCCCTTCAGGGAGAAGTTGAATTCCAGAAAGTCCGCACTCGATGAGGCGCGGGCGGAGGCTCGGTCGCTGTCATCCATTCGCCGATTGTCGCAGCTGATCCATCTCGTGGCGATTGCTCGGGAACGCGTGTCCGGCGAGGTTTCGATCTGTCCGGGAGCTGACGTCGGTCGATTTCGCCGGCTTCGCGGCATCCCGCGCCGAGAATCCGTACGACTACTCGTCGTCGACCAGCCCGGAGCGCCAGGCCCAGGATGCGACCTCGACCCGGTTGCGTACACCGAGCTTCGCCTGCGCGGCGGCGAGGTGCGTCTTGACGGTGGACACGGCTCCCCGGCGGGCCGGCGTGGCCGTCAGGTGGTGGTGGTCAGTACGTCGTACAGGTCCGGCCGGCACTGCAGGGCGGCGTCCCGCATGGCGGCCACCCGAGCCACCTGTACCTCCACGGGCAACGTTCCCAGGGTGACCAGCGCCTGGTCGGCCAGCTCGCGAACCGGTGTCCACAGGACCTCCGGTGCGGCGGTCGCGCCCTGCAACCAAAGTCCGGCGGCGGCACGGGCGGCGTCGATGCGGTTCCACGCGTCGGCGTCGTCGTCGGCCGCGCCGCACTTCCAGGTGCCGGCACCGTCGAGGATGCCCTCCTCGGTCGAGCCAGCCCCGGTGCTGATCGTCCCGTCGCCGAGCACCGTCAGGCTCAGGTGGACGGTGTCGCGGCGCTGTTCGACGGGGGTGCCGTACTGGCCGGTTTCCTGCACCAGGGCGGTCGGCGGCTGGGGGAGCCGGCCGAGGGTGGCCAGGGCCCGTCGAGCCGGCTCGACGAGCTGCGGCAGGACCGGTTCGTACAGTCGGGTGACGCACACCCGTGGTGTCCCGTCGGCGCAGACCAGTTCGACGGCGAGCGGGTCACGTGGTGCCGCACGGTCGACGGCCGGCAGCACAGACACGGCGAGAGCCAGGCCGAGGGCGGCCGGCAGTACGGCGAGCAGCCGCCTGCGGCGCGTACCGGTGACCAGCAGCGCCCAGCCGGTGGCCGCGAGCGCGACGAACCACGCCGTCTGCCCGGCGACGCTGCGCCACGCCACGGCGGAGTAGTCGTCGGTGGGACCGAGATAGCCGGGGATCAGCAGCAGCGCCCGGGCACCGGTGTCCTCCCAGAGCAACTGCGGGACGGCGATCGCGACGAGCGCACCGACGGCCAGCAGCGGTGCGGTCAGCCGGGACGGCATCAGTTGGCCCAGCCCGAGCCCGAGCACCGCGGCCGCGGTGACACCCAGCGCGCCGACCAGGATCGGCCAGTACCAACCGGGAGGCTGGTACGAGGCGGCCAGCATCGCGCGGGCGAGCCCGTCGAGCAGGCTGAGCGCGTAGCCGCCGGCCAGGCATCCGGCGACGACCACCGCCAGGGGAGCCATCCGACCGGCGCCGGGACGCGGGGTCGACGTCAGCAACTCCGTCATGCCCGCGGCCCGGTCGCGCCGACCCTGCCAGGCGCCGGCCGCCAGGGCCAGCGGCCAGATCGCCCACTGGATGTTGTGGTGCACCAGCACCGTCGTCATCCAGAGCCCGTCCCAGCGCTCCGCGTCGGCCGTCATCACCCAGCCGACGGCGGCGGCGAGCACACCGATCCAGAGCGCGGCGGAGCGCCGCAGTTCGATTTCGACGATCCTGCGGGTCACTGTCGTCCTCCCTGTTCGCGGTGGTGCCGCATCAGCACCGAGTAGCCGCGTTCGATCTCACTGTCGCCATTGGCCCGCGGGTCCGTGGCGGCCGCAGCCGCGAGGTCGGCGGGTACACCCTGGAAGACGAGCCGGCCCTGGTCGAGCAGCACCACGTCGGTGCAGACCGCCGCCACGTCCTCCACCACGTGCGTGGCCACCACCACGCAACTGTCCCGGCCGAGGTCGCGCAGCATCGCCCGGACGCCCATCCGCTGCTCCGGGTCGAGACCCACGGTGGGCTCGTCCAACAGCAGGACGGTCGGGTCGCTCACGATCGCCTGGGCGATGCCGACCCGGCGCAGCATGCCGCCGGAGAGCGTCCGCATCTTGCTGCCGGCCCGCGAGGTCAGGCCGACCCGGTCGATCGCCCGTTGCACGGCGCCCGGTACGGCGCCCGGCGGCATCTCCTTCAGCCACGCCACGTACTCGACGAACTCCCGGACGGTGAACCGGCGGTAGTAGCCGAAGTCCTGCGGCAGGTACCCGAGTGCGCGCCGTACCGGCCGCAGGTCCCCGCCGCCGTGGACGGGCTGGCCAATGATCTCCAACTGACCGGACACCGGCGGCAGTACGGTGGCGAGCGCCCGGATCAGCGTCGTCTTGCCGGCGCCGTTGGGGCCGAGCAGCCCGTGTACGCCGGTGCCCAGCGCGAGATCGAGCCCGTCGACGGCGGTGTGCCGCCCGGCCCGCAGCCGCAGCTCCTGGGCGCGGACCGGCCAGGCGTACGTCGTCGGCGCCGTCTTGTCGGTGCCCACCATCCCCTTGTCACGTCCTCTCACACCGGGCTAGACGACAGGGGTGCCGCTCCCGGTTCTCGTTCGGATGTGACGTGCGTCTCAGGCTGTCGCCGGACCGTCGCGCCATGCCGAGCCCGTGGTGGAACGGCCCGGCGATCACGGACCGACGGCGGGAGAGCGTGACCGGGCGGGTGCCCATCGCGTAACGTCTCCTGAATGCTGGGAACCCGGACGCCGCCGGGGGCCGGGTCGATTCAGGAGCGGACCCGTCGCCGCAACCTCGGCATGCTGCTCCGGCACGTACACCTGGCCGGCTCGGTCTCCCGTACGGTGCTGGCCGAGCGGATGGGCGTGAACCGCAGCACGATCATGGCGCTGACGGCGGAGCTCACCGCGGCGGGTCTGGTCCGCGAGGAGCCGTCCGTGGACACCGGTCGGGCGGGTCGACCGTCGCTGGTGGTCCGTCCCGAGTCCGACCGGGTGTACGTACTCGCCTTCGACGTCGCCGTGGACCGGCTGGTCGCCGCGCGGGTCGGGCTGGGCGGCACCATGCTGGACCGCCGGCAGACGGTCCGCCCGCGGGCCGGCGCCGACCTCGACCGCGTGGTCGACGCACTCGTCCGGATGGGTCGCCAACTGCACCGGGCGGCGCCACCGGACTCGGTGTGCGTCGGCGTGAGCGCGTCGTACTGCGGGATGATCCGGCCCGGCGACGGCATGGTCCGCTTCGGACCGGACATGGGCTGGGTCGACCAGGCGTTCGGCGCCGAACTCGGTCACCGGCTCGGGCTCGGGCTGCCGGTGGCGGTCGGCAACGAGGCCCACCTCGGCGCACAGGCCGAGCAGCAGCGCGGGGCGGGTCTCGGCTTCCAGAACGTGGTCTACCTACACGGGGACGTCGGTGTGGGCGGCGGGATCATCGTCGGCAGCAAGCTGCTGGACGGCGACGGCGGGTACGGCTGCGAGCTCGGCCACATGATGGTGAACCCGTACGACGGCCGGCCCTGCGGGTGCGGCTCGCGGGGTTGTCTGGAGGCGGAGGTCGGCGAGCGGGCGCTGCTCGATGCCGCGCACCGACCCGCCGACCTGTTCGGCCGTGACGCGGTGCGGGCGGTCGTGGACGACGCCGATCGTGGCGACCCGGTGGCCCGGGACGCGGTGCACCGGATCGCCGACTGGCTCGGCATCGGGGTGGCGAACCTCATCAACCTCTTCAACCCCGGCGTGGTGATCTTCGGCGGGATGCTACGCGACCTCTATCCCGGTGTCGCCGCCCAGGTACGCGCCCGCATCGCGACTAACGTGCTGCCGGTCGCCCGGGAACGGGTACGGCTGCGCGTCTCGGCCCTCGGTGACGATGCCACCCTGGTGGGCGCCGCCGAACTCGGCTTCGCCGAACTGCTGGCCGATCCCCTGAGCGTGGTCGCCCGCGCGCTGCCGCAGCCCCCGACGGAGAACCGACGTCCGTAGCGTCCCAAGCAGGTGGACGCAGGTTGTCGACGAGCCGGACCGGACCGCGGTGGGCGGCGGGACGATGGAGTGCAACCGAACCGCCGCGGCGCCGGTCCCTCTGATGACACTGCCGACAGGGAGCGGACATGGATGGCGTTACCGCGATTTCCCAGGCGTACACGGCCTACTACCACCGCCTGGTCGGCCAGTTGTACGGCCTGACCGGCGACCTGCCCGAGGCGCAGGACGTGGTGCAGGAGGCGTACGCCCGGGCGCTCGTCCGGCCGGCGCGGTTCCTCGAGGTCCGGGAGCCGGAGGTCTGGCTGCGGACCGTGGCGATGAACGTGGCCCGGTCCCGTTTCCGGCGCCGCTGGGTGTTCGACCGGCTGGTCCGCGCCGGTCGGGTCGACGGTCCGGCGGAAAGCGTACCGGGGCTGTCGCCGGATCGGATCGCGCTGGTCAATGCCCTGAAGAAGCTCAACCGGCCGACCCGCGAAGCGGTGGTGCTGCATCACCTGGCCGACCTGACCGTGGCGGAGGTCGCCGCCGCCCTCGGTGTGCCGGTGGGCACCGTCAAGGCCCGGCTGTCCCGGGGCCGGTCCACCCTCGCCCGCCATCTCGCGGACGAACCCACCGTCAACCAACGCACCGTCACCAGGTCGGACGGACCCGCCGTCAGCAGGTCGGACGGACCCACCGTCACATGGTCGGACGGACCCGCCGCTGACCCGTCGGACGAAACGGCAGCCACCAGAAAGGAATACGACCATGCCTGAACCGGATTACCACGGGCTGCGTGACGAGGCGGGACGGGCCGCCCGGCAGCCGGAGTTCAGCGCCGTACGGCGGCGGGCCGACCGGATCCGCGCCCGGCATCACGCGGTCACGGCCGTCGGCGGCGCGCTCAGCGTCGCTCTTGTCCTGGGTGTGACCGGGTACGTCATCGGGCCGTCCGCCGACAGGGCACCGACAACCGCCGCCACGACCCGCGTGACCGGCCCGCTCGGGACCCCGGTGACGCCGCGCGCGTCCGCCCCCACCTCGGGCGAACCCTATGTCTGGTGGAGCGGCGCAGCGGATCCGGAGCACCTCTACGCGCTCGTCGCGGACTGCTACTTCGGATGCGAGGGCCGGCTGTTGGCCTCGACCGACGCGGGCCGCACCTGGTGGCTGCGGTACACCATCGCCGACACGAGCCTGCCCATCACCGCGGCCCTCTCGCCGATCACCGTGATCGACGCGACGACCCTGATAGCCAACTCACCCAGCCCACTCGAAGCGTCGCCGGAGGCGGCGGACGGGCAACGCGGCCAGCTGCCGGTGCCCCAGCAGCGGCGGCAGATCAGCACCGATGGCGGAGTCACCTGGGCCGACCTCGCCACGACCGAGACCCTGGTGGCCGAGGCGCCGAGTGACAGCAGCGTCATCGCCGCTTCTCCCGGATGGACCGGTCAATACCGTCTTTGCGCGATCGATCCCGTACGGAAGCAGCTCGCGCCGCTGGCCAGCCAGCCGCCGTTGAGGAACTTCCAGCTGGCCGGAACGCCCCCGGGGATCGGCCTGTGGGTGAGCGGCTACGACATGGCCAGCAATCGGCCTGCCCTGGCGGTGAGCCGGGACCGGGGCCGGACGTGGCAGACCCACGTCTTCGCCGCCGAGCCCGCGCCGCCGAACGAGGGGACGCCGCCCACGATGTACCTGCCCAACCTCGCCACGGCGGACGGTCGGACCGCGTACGTCCTGTTCTCCGTCCTCGGTCAGCCGGCGCGGGTGTACCGCAGCACCGACGGTGCCGCGAACTGGCAGCGCAGCAGCCCCGAGGGTCCGTTGAGTCAGCGTCCCCTGCTCGCCGAGCGGTCCTTCGTCGCCGCCGACGGCACCCACGTCCTGCTGGCACAGCGCGGCGCCACACCCGAGTACGGGTCGTTCGACTTCCTCGGCAGTGCCGACGGGACCGCGTACACCCCTCGGAAGATGACCGGGCTCGTGAAACTGCCCACGTTGGACCCGCTGCCCCAGACCATCGACCAGAGCCACTACCTCTACCGGGACGACCACCAGCTCTACCTGTCCGACGACGGGTGGCGCTGGCGGGCCGTACCGGTGCCGTAGCACGCGTCCTCGTGCGGGGAGAAGCAGCGGCATGAACCATCCACTCTCGACGATCACTGCCGTATGCTGTGCCGGTGCGAGGTGCCGTGCCCAGCACATGCCACCGAGGCGGGTGACCGATGACCACGGACGACACACTGCGGCCGTACCCCTTCGAGGTCTTTCGCGGCGACCTGCCCCCCGAACTGCTGCAGATGGTGACGGACCACCCGGTGAGCCGGGTCCGGCTGCCCGACGGCCGGGCGACGTGGCTGGTCCTCGGCTACGACGAGGTCTGCACGGTGCTCTCCGACGCCGACTTCACCCGGCACGCGGGGCAGGCCGAGGAACCGGACGGGGCCGCCGCCGGTGGCTGCCCGGTCCAGCCGAAGGTGCGAGAGCTGGGGATGAACGGCCAGGCGCACACGTCGCTGCGCCGCCTCGCCGCCCGCGCGTTCACCGCCCGGCGGATCGAGTCCTACCGGCCGCGGGTGCAGCAGATCGCCGACGACCTCCTCGACGCGATGGAGGCGGCCGGCCCGCCCGGCGACCTGATCAGCGGGCTGGTGGCGCCGCTGCCGGCGCTGGTCGTCTACGAGGTCCTCGGTGTGCCGAGCACCGACGTGGACCGGTTCGACGCCTGGGTCGCCGACATCAACTCCATCACCGCCTACGGTTCGCCCGACGCGGCGCGCTCGGTCGCGGACCTGCGGGCGTACCTGACCGAGCAGCTTGAGCGGAAGCGGACCGAACCCGGCGACGACCTGCTCTCGGCCTGGCTGGCGGCGCAGGACGGCGACGAACTCAGCGACGAGGAGATCATCGGCCTGGCCGTGGCGGTGCTCATCGGCGGACGCGAGATCAACTCGATCAGCGCCGGGATGCGGGCCCTGTTCCAGCACCCGGAGCAGTTGGAGCGGCTGCGCGCCGACCCGGCGCTGATCGGCCCGGCGGTCGAGGAGATCCTGCGCTACACCTCGGTGAGTCCGATGTTCCTGGTGCAGACCGCGGTGCAGGACGTGACCCTCGCCGGGGTCGACATCTGTGCCCGCGACGCGGTGATGGCCGTGCCGTGGGCGGCCAACCGCGACACCGCCGCGTTCGAGCGGGCCGACGAGTTCGACATCACCCGCCCGGTCAACCCGCACCTCACGTTCGGCCACGGACCGCACTTCTGCCTCGGCGCCGCCCTCGGCCGGCTCGAAGTGGAGATCGCCATCGGATCGCTGCTGCGCCGGTTCCCGAACCTGGCACCGGCGGTCCCGATCGACGAACTCCCGTGGCGTCCGGAGCGGATCAACTGCGGCATCTCGGAGTTCCCCGTCACCTGGTGAACGAGCGGCCCGGCGTCACCTGGTGAACGAGCCGGTCAGCACTGTCTCCACCGCTTCGGCCGCGCGGACCGCACCGTCGCCCGCGGGTGGTGGCGGCACGGGTGGGCGATCCAGGACCGCACGCACCTCCTGCGCCACCGCCGTGGGCGTCCACCGTCCGTGCGCCAACGCCCGTCCGAGGCCCGACGCCGCGAGCCGGGCCGCGTTGTCCGGCCGGTCCATCCCGTCGGCCAGCAACACCTGGGGTGTACGGGCGGCGAGCGCCCGTGCGACCGTACCGATCCCGCCGTGGTGGACGACGGCGGCGACCCGCGACACCAGCGCCCGGAACGGCAGGTGGGGGAACCAGTGCGTGCCGGGCGGCAGCACCTCGGGCACCAGGTCCCGGTGGCGCACCACGAGCAGCGCGGGGTGGCCCAACTGGGCCAGCGCCGCCGTCGCGCACCGGTAGAAGTCCGGCTGCAACAGCCGGCCGGTGCCGCCGGTCACCAGCAGCGGCGGGACGTCGGCGCGCAGCAGTTCCTCCGCCTGCGCCGGCAGCCGTACCGGCTGGTTGTCGTCGCCGAGTACGAAGCCGGTCAGCAGCGTGCCGGCTGGTGCCGGATCACCGGCCTGGTCGAACCAGTCCGGCCACAGCCCGACGTAGGCGTCGGCCGACCACATCCACGCCGTCCAGTCCCGCACCGGACCGAGGCCGTGTACGGCACGCGCCGCGTCGATCCGGTCGGCGAGCACCTGTTCGTACAGCCACGCGACGCCGGGAAGCTTCATGAGCTGGAACGGCGACTGTGCCAGGCACACCACCGGGGCGCCGGTCACCTCCCCGGCGACGAGCACCGACTGCGCCGTCAGGGGTGCGCCGACCAGCACCGTGTTGCCCGGCCGGTGCCGGCGGACCAGCTCCGCGCACTCGAACCGGAGCTGGTCGGCCAGACCGGTACGGTCGAAGTGCTCGCGGAAGTCGGTGATGTCCTGGGAGTGCTGCTGTACGGCGGCGTCGGCGAGATGTTCCTCGTACTGCGCGA
Source organism: Micromonospora sp. NPDC049523 (assembly GCF_040676775.1). NCBI lineage: Bacteria > Bacillati > Actinomycetota > Actinomycetes > Micromonosporales > Micromonosporaceae > Micromonospora > Micromonospora sp. NPDC049523. The sequence goes on from NZ_JBFAPP010000023.1 coordinate 15,406, forward strand.
GCGTGTCCACGGCGACGAACCGCGCCCCGGCCGCCCGTACCGCATTCTGGTAGTAGGCGTGGGTCAGGATCGTCACGTCGTGGCCGCGGGCGAGCAGTTGCCGCCCGACCGCGACGAAGGGCAGCACGTCACCGTCGGTGCCGTGCACCACCATCAGCACCAGTGCCACGACCGGGAGTATCGCAGAACCGCACCGGCACACCAAGGGGTCGAACGAGAACCGTCAATGGTGGCGATGATATTGACGGCAACCTCGCGACGCTGACAGCATCACCCACGTAGATCCACCGACACCGCCGGCTCTCCCGAGGAGGTCGCTGCCCGTGGCCATCACTGTGTGCCTGCAGTACGACGACGTCGAGCACGCCAGCGGCTGGCTGCATCGGGTGTTCGGGGCGACCCAGCTGACCTGGCACGAGACCGACGGGCGGGTGAGCGAGGCCGAGCTCGAACTCGACGGCACCCCGCTGCTGCTGCGCCGCACCACCACAGGGGACGCCGTGGCACCGCCGGTGCAGGTGCCGCTGCTCGTCACGGTGGACGCGCTCGACACGGCGTACCGGCGGGTGGTCGCGGAGGGGTCGGCGGTGACCTGGGCGCCGGAGCCGGACCGCGACGGACACCGCGCCTTCACCACCACCGACCCGCAGGGATACCGGTGGACGGTGACCGAGGCGGCGGTGACGGACACCGACGCCGACCGTGTGCTCGGCACGCTGACCGACCTGTGCACGCCGTACGCCGTGCGGGTGCTCGCGACCCTGCGCGTGCCCGACCACATCGACGCGGGTGTGACCGCCCTCGAACCGCTCGCCTCGGCGTGCGGCGCGGACGCCGACGCGCTGGGCCGGCTGCTGCGGTACCTGGCCCACCGGGGCGTGGTGTCCGAGCCGGAGCCCGACGTGTTCACCCTGACCGGTGTCGGGCGGCTGCTCTGCGACCGGGGCGCCGCGGGGCAGCGGGACTGGCTCGACCTCGACGGCCTCGGTGCCCGGATGGACCTCGCCTACCGTGGGCTGCTGCACTCGGTGCGCACCGGCACCGCCGGCTACGAGCAGGTCCACGGCCGCACCTTCTGGGCCGACCTCGACGCCGAGCCTGCCCTGCGCGCCTACTTCGACGCGCTGATGATGAGCCAGCAGCACGTGACCGCACCCCAGGTCGCGGAGCTCTACGACTGGTCCGGCGCGGAGCACGTGGCGGACGTCGGCGGTGGCAGTGGCGCACTGCTGGCCGAGCTGCTGCACCGGCACTCGCATCTGCGCGGCACGTTCGTCGACCGGCCGATCGCCGCCGAGGCCGCCGCCCGGCGCTTCGCCGCCGAGGGTCTGGCCGAGCGGGTCACGATCGTCGCCGGGGACTTCTTCGGCCCGCTGCCCGGCGGTGCCGACGTCTACGTGGTCTCCCGTGCCCTCACCGACTGGAACGACCGGGACGCGAGCGCGATCCTGCGCCGGTGCGCCGATGCGGCCGGCGACGACGGCCGGGTGCTGGTGGTCGAGGTGCTGCCCACCGAGCCGTACGTCCCGTACCGGTCCCCGTTCGACCTGCAGATGCTCGCCGTCGTCGGTGGACGCGAACGCGGGCTCCCGGATTTCCGCGACATCGCCTCGGCCGTGGACCTCGACCTGACCACCGTGCTGCACGGACGCGCCGGGCTGACCCTGATGGAGTACGTCGCCGCCCGCAGCACCGAGCCGGCCACCGTCGGGGACGGTACGCGCGCCTCCTGACCGCCCCCCGCCCGCGCTGCCGCCGGGTACCGCCCCGCTCAGCGGTGCGCGGGAACCGGCAGCGCGCGGCGGTGGGCGGCGAGCAGCGGCCCGATCGTCGCCACCTCGTCCGGACGCATCATGTGTTCGTGCCGGCAGTCCACCTGCAGCTCGGTGATCCCGCCCCGGACGAAGGGGCGCCACTCGTCGACCGTCTGCAGGTTGACCGGCCGGCTCTGCATGGCGGTGAAGAACAGCAGGTCGCCGTCGAACGACTCGGGCCGGTACGCCCGGGCCGCCCGCATGTTACGCAGTGCCACCCGCAGCAGCCCGGCGATCCGGTCCGGGTTCCAGTCGGCCAGCGCGCCCGGGTGCCGCCGGATCACGTCGACCACGTCGGGCTCGGCGAGCGACTGCCCGTCGAGGATCGCCGGGTCGTAGCCGAAGTCGGACAGCACCACGTCGAGCAGCACCCGCCGGTGCTCGACGCTGTGCAGCACCGGGTCGCTCGGGTAGGCGTCCAGCAGCGCCAGCAACGGCACGTCGCGCCCCCGGCGGCGCAGTTCGACGGCGGTAGCCCAGGCGAGCAGGCCGCCCAGAGACCAGCCGAGCAGGTGACACGGCCCGTCCGGGCGCACCGTCTCGATCTCGTCGGCGAAGCCCTCGGCCATCTCCTGCAACGTCGGCTGCCGGTCGGCCACGACGGTGTCACCGGCCAGGCCGGGCGACTGCAGCCCGTAGACCGGGTGGCCGGCGTCGATGTGCCGCAGCAGCACCGAGTAGCACCAGCTCAGCCCGGTGACCGGCGGCAGGCAGAACAGCGGCACACCGTCGCCCCCGGTGCGCAGCGGCAGCACGACGTCGAGCGCGGTCGGTCTGCCGTCCGGCCCGTCGGCCGATACCGGTGCGGCCGTGGTGGTGTCGAGGTACGCGGCCAGCCCGGCGACCGTGGGATGTTCGAAGACCGCCCTCAGGTCGAGTTCCACCCCGACCACCGTACGCAGCCGTTTGGCGAGCCGGGCGGCACGCAGCGAGTGTCCACCGAGGTCGAAGAAGTTGTCGTCGACCCCGACCAGCGGCAGGTCGAGTGCCTCGGCGAACAGCCCGCAGAGCACCACCTCCCGATCGGTACGCGGGGTCCGTCCGGTCACCGTCGCGGCGAGGTCCGGCACCGGCAGCGCGGCCCGGTCGAGCTTGCCGTTGGAGGTCAACGGCAGCTCGGCCAGGACCTGGATCGTGGCCGGGACCATCGGCGCCGGCAGCCGCGAGGCGAGGTGCGTCCGCAGCGCCTCGGGGTCCGGTGGCGGGACCGCCGGAGCGGGGACCACGTACCCGGCCAGTCGTGTCTCCGTACCGGCGGTGTGCGCGACGACTGCGGCCTGCGACACCTGCGGATGCGTTGCCAGGCACGCCTCGATCTCGCCGGGCTCGATCCGGTGGCCGCGTACCTTCAGCTGGGTGTCGCTGCGTCCGACGAAGGCGAGCGTGCCGTCGGCCAGGTGTCGGGCCCGGTCGCCGGTACGGTACATCCGGCTGCCCGGCGGGCCGAACGGGTCGGGCAGGAACCGCTCGGCGGTCAGCGCCGGGCGGTGCAGGTAGCCGCGGGCCACCTGGACGCCGGCCAGGTACAGCTCGCCCTGCACGCCGACCGGCACCGGGCGACCGTCCGGATCGAGCACGTAGCAGCGGGTGTTGTGCAGCGGGCGGCCGATCGGCACCCCGTACACCGGGTCGTACGGCTCCGCGCAGTCGTGGTCGGTGACGGCGACGGTGACCTCCACCGGCCCGTACAGGTTGTGCAGCCCGGGCCCGAGTACGGCGTCGTAGCGGTCGGCGAGGTCGGTGGGCAGTACCTCGCCGATGCACAGGGTCAGGCGCAGCGAGTCGCACGAGGCGGTGCTCGGCTCGTCCAGGAACTCGCGCAGCATCGACGGTACGAACCCGGTGACGGTGACCCGCTCGGCCCGTACGACCTCGGCCAGGTACCGGGGGTCGCGGTGCCCGTCGGGGCGGGCGAGCACCGCGGTCGCACCGGCCAGCAGCGGTGAGAAGTACTCCCACACCGACACGTCGAACGTCGCCGGTGTCTTGACCAGCACCCGGTCGGCGGGACCGAATCCGAAGTGGTCGTGGGTCCACAGCAGTTGGTTGACCAGCGCCCGGTGCTCGACCAGCACGCCCTTGGGCCGACCGGTGGAGCCCGAGGTGTACAGCACGTACACCGGGTCGTCGGTGCGCGACTCGCGGCGTCGGTCGGCGTCGGTCGGGTTTTCGGCGGGCCGGCGGCGGATTGCCTCCACGGTGGCCGGGTCGTCCAGCACCAGTGGGCGGGGACCGGTGTCCGGCAGTCCGCTGAGCGACCGCTGGTCTGCCAGCAGCGCGGCTGGCCTCGCGTCGCGCAGCACGAAGGCCACCCGGTCGGGCGGGTACGAGCCGTCCAGCGGCAGGTAGGCCGCGCCCGCCTTGAGTACGGCCAGCAGCGCCACCACCTGTGCCGTACCGCGCGGCAGCGCCACCACGACGAGGTCGCCGGGCCCGACGCCGCGGCCGATCAGCTCGTGGGCGAGCCGGTTCGCGTGGGTGTGCAGTTGCCGGTAGGTGAGCGTGTCGTCCCCGGCCGGGGAGGTGTGCGGGTCGACGGTCGGTGCGCCGACGAGTGCCACCGCGTCCGGGGTGGCGGCGGCCTGCCGTTCCAGCAGCGTGACGAGCGTGCTGTCGGGTACGTCCCGGACGGCGCCCTGCCACTGCCGCAGTACGGTGCGCCGCTCCCGGTCGTCGAGCAGGTCGACGTCGCCGACCATGGTGCCGGGCTGCTCCGCCAGTTCCAGCAGCAGGCGTACGAAGCGGTCGTGGTGGGCGGTGACGTCGTCCTCGGTGTACAGGGTGGGGTTGGCGGCCACGTCGATGCGGACCCGGCCGCGGCGCTCGTCGCCGTGCGCGTCACCGTAGACGTCGAAGGAGATGTCCTCGATCGGCCCGGACTCCAGCACGTGCGCCACGGTGACGTGCCCGGCGACCGGTGCCTGGTAACCGAACGGCATCACGTTGACCGACGGGCCGAACGGGCGGTGGCCCTCGCCGCGCAGGCCGAGGTCGGCCCGCAGGTCCTCGAGCCGGTAGCGCTGGTGGCGCAGCACCTGGCGGACCTCGCGCGAGGCCGCCGCGAGCACGTCGGCGAAGGACATCGCCGGCCGTACCTCCAGGCGCAGCGGCAGCACCGTCATCATCATCCCGGGTGTCGCCTTGGCCAGCCGTCCCCACCGGCCGGTGACCGGGAATCCGAGTACGACGTCGGTGGCGCCGGTCATCCGGTGCACGTACACGGCGGCGGTGGCCACGATCGTGTCGGCCCAGGCGCTGCGGCCGACGGCGGCGCGCAGCCGCTCGACGTCGGCGGTGGGCAGGTCGACCCGGCGGCGCAGCACGTGGTGTGCGGCGCGGGCCGGGCGGTTCGACCGGCTGGAGAGGCTGAGCACCTCGGGCCGGTCCGCGAAGCGCTCCAGCCAGAACGCACGGTCGTCGGCGAACCGGGCCGATTCGCGGTACGCCTGCTCGTCGCGGCGGACCGTGGGCAGCGATCCGATCGTCGCCGGTGGCAGTGTCAGTCCGTCGGTCCACGCGGCGTACAGCTCCGCCAGCCGCCCGGCGATCAGCGCGAACGCGTAGGCGTCCAGCACGACGTGGTGGAAGCGCAGGTAGAACAGGTGCAGGCGGGGCGAGACGGTCAGCAGCGCGCTTCCCACCAGGTCGTCGGTGAACAGGTCGACCGGCTGGGCGAGGTCGGCCCGCATCCACCGCTGTGCCGCTTCGGCCGGATCCGGCTCGTCGCCGAGGTCCAGTACGGTGAGCGGCCGCGGCGGTTCGGCCGCGATGCGCTGCATCGGCTCGCCGCCGTCGTCGCCGAACCGGAGCCTGGCCGCCTCGGTCTCGGCCAGGGACCGGTGGGCCGCCTCGGCCAGGGCGGTGATGTCGACCGGCCCGTGGATCTCCAGATAGCCGCCGATGTTGAAGGCCGGGTTGTCCGGGTCGAGTTGCTGGGCGAACCAGACACCGGACTGTGCGGTCGACAGCGGTTGATAAGGATCGGACACGGTACTCCAGCCTGTCGTCATGCACGGCGTGCCGGCATCCGGTGACAATGGTCCGACGGCAATGACGGCATCGCCATTCAGACGATATTGACGGTACGGTCCGTTCGCGTCAACCCGTCATCGCCGTGACTCGGTTTCGAAATGAACGCGGAACGCGACTCGGGTCCGCAATGACCGGAGCCAATGGCGCCAGTGCCCGGAAGGTACGGAATCGGCGTGATGTCCGCAGCGGCCGGGCGGGGCCACGGGACATCCCATGCGACGGTTCGGACCCGACGGCACCCCGACCGGCGCGTACGGTGCCGGCGAATTACGGAGCGTCCAGGCCAAACGCCCACCCGGATGACTCTCCGAAGTGGACCTTGTCAACGTCCGGGCGGTCCCATACTCTGGCTCGCGGAAGTCGCCTAATCAAATGCGCGCCAACGGCGTCCGCCGGTCCTGGGGGCACAATTTGCCGCACAATTCATCCCCTGCTGATCGCGTCGAACGCCTGACGTCGACAACAATTGACGCACCCTTTTTCTGCCCGTGACGATCGCTGATCAGGGCGTCGGTCGTACGCGCGACGGGATGCGACACTTCCGGTTCCTGGTGGTGGGCAACGCGGTCTCCGCGTACGGCAGCTACCTGGACATGGTGGCGCTCAACCTGTTCGCGTACTCGCTGACCGGCAGCGCGTTGCAGACCGGGCTGCTCATGGCGCTGCGCCTGGCCACGAGCTTCCTCACCGGGTTCGGCGCCGGCAGCCTCGTCTCCCGGCTCGACCGCAAGCGGATCATGGTGGCGTCCGACGTCACCCAGGCACTCGTGCTCGTCGTACTGGTGCTCGCGCCGGCCACCACCCAGGCCGGGCTGCTGTACCTCGTCGCCGTCGTCACCGGTGCCGGAGCCACCCTCACCAACGTCGCGTTGCGCAGCAGCATCCCCGAGATCGTCGGCCAGGACCAGCGCGTACGGGCGAACGCGCTGCTCGCCACCGGCCGTTCCATCGCGATGGTGGCGGGATTCGCCTCGGCCGGCGTACTCATCTCCACGGTCGGTTACTCGGGCGCGTTCCTCATCGACGCCGGGGCGTTCCTCTTCTCGGCCGCGAACCTGGCCCGACTGCCGATCACCACCCGCGGCACCGGGGCAGGAGCCGGGCCGGGCGGGGCGGAGAAACCACCGGGGGTGCTGGCCGCACAGCTCACCGCCCTGCGTTACCTGCGGCTCACCCCGATCCTGCTCGCCCTGATCAGCCTGCGCGCCATCGACGCGTTCGGGTCGGCGTCGCACAACGTCGGCCTGCCGGTGCTCTCCACCGCGCTCGACCCGGAGCATCCGGCCGCGTTCGTGTCGCAGTTCTGGGCCACCTGGGCGATCGGCAACATCGTCGCCCAGCGACTCGTCGCCGGCTGGTCCAGCCGTACCGGGCGGAGCATCGACGAGCGCGCGTTCGCGCTCGGCGCCGCGCTCATGTCGGCCGCCTTCATCCTCACCTTCACCGCACCGCCGCTGCCACTGGCCATCGTGGTCGCCACCATCGCCGGGATAGCGGACGGCTTCACCGAGATCGCGTACACCACCCGGTTGCAGGCGGCCCCCGACGAGCAGCGCGGCTACGTCTTCGGCTTCTCCGCCATGGCGGAGAACCTCGGCTTCGGTGTCGGCATGGTGGCCTGCGCGTTCCTGCTGGAGCGGCTCACCCCGCTGAGCGTGGTAGGCACGTTCCACGGGCTCGCGGTGCTGCTGGCCCTGGTGATGGTGGCCGCGCTCTCGATCCGGCGGAGGCCGACAACATGAGGGACACCACCCGCGGCAGCACCGACGACCGGCGGATCGCGATCATCGGCATGGCGTTCCGGCTGCCCGGCGCGGACACCCCCGAGACCTACTGGCGCAACATCCGCGACGGCGTGACCAGCGTACGGAGGTTCAGCCCGGAGGAGTTGGCCGGCGCCGGAATCCCGCAACGGGTACGTGAGTCACCCGACTTCGTGGGCGTGAGCGGGGTGCTCGACGACATCGACTCGTTCGACGCGGAGTTCTTCGGGATGAGCCCGCAGGAGGCGCGCACCGTCGACCCGCAGCACCGCCTGTTCCTGGAAACCTGCTACCACGCCCTGGAGAACGGCGGGTACGCGGCGACCCGGCCGGACGTACGGGTCGGGATCTTCGCGGGCGTCGGCTACCACCTGTACCCGCTCAACACGTACCTGCGCAACAACCTGGGCGAGGCCCGCTGGGAGGGCGACTTCGCCTCCGCGTTCCAGGTCGCGGTGGGCAACTTCAACGACTTCGCCGCGACCCGGGTCGCGTACCGGCTCGGGCTCACCGGCCCGGCGATCACGGTGCAGACCGGCTGTTCGACCTCGCTGGTCGCGGTGCACCTGGCCGGTCAGGCGCTGCTCGCGGGCGACGCCGACCTGGCCCTGGCCGGCGCGTCGGCGGTGCACACCCCGCAGATCCTCGGTTACCGCCACGTCAAGGGCACGATCCTGTCCCGCTCCGGCCGGTGCCGCGCGTTCGACGCGTCGTCGGACGGCACCGTCGGCGGCAACGGGGTCGCTGCGGTGCTGCTCAAGCGGTACGACCGCGCGGTGGCCGACGGCGACACCATCCACGCGGTGATCCTGGGCAGCGGCGTCAACAACGACGGCGCCTCGAAGATGAGCTACCTCGCGCCGAGCGCGACCGGGCAGCGGGGCGCGATCCTGCGCGCGTTCGACGTGGCCGGGGTCCCGCCCGACACCATCGGCTACCTGGAAACCCACGGCACCGGCACCTACAAGGGCGACCCGATCGAGTTCGACGGCATGACCTCGGCGTACCGCCAACGCACCGACCGGACCGGGTACTGCGCGATCGGCTCGGCCAAGCCCGCCATCGGGCACCTGGACGCCTGCGCCGGTCTGGCCGGCCTGCTCAAGACGGTGCTGGTACTCAAGCACGGGCAGATTCCGCCGCTGGTCGGCTTCGAGCGGCCCAACCCGGCGCTGGACCTGGCAACCAGCCCGTTCTACATCCCCACCGAGGCGCGACCCTGGCCCGACCTGCCCGGCCCGCGACGGGCCGGGGTGACCTCACTCGCGGTCGGCGGCACCAACGTGCACATGATCCTCGAAGCAGCACCGTCACCGTCACCGGCGGTGTCGCCGTCGGCCTGGTCGACGCGGCCCGGGGCACCGGCCGGGCAGGCGCCGCCGGAGTCGGCCGCCCCCGTGCCGCTGCCGCTGTCCGCGGACCACCCGGAGAGTCTGCGTACGCTCGCCGGCCGGTTCCGGGACCACCTCCGCGCCGACCCCGCGCTCGACCTGGACAACCTGGTCACCACCGCCGCGACCGGCCGCCCGCACCTGCGGCACCGGCTCGTCGTGACCGGTGCGACCCCGGCAGCCCTCGCGGACGCACTGGACAGCTACCTCGCCGCGCCGGAGCAGCAGCGCACGAACCGGGTCGCGGTCGCGGGCCCGGTGCCGGCCGGGGGAGCCACACCCGTCTTCGTGTACGGCGGACAGGGCACCCCGTACGCCGGTCCGGCCGGACCGCTCTACCGTCGTTACCCGCAGTTCCGGGCCGTGCTCGACGAGTGCGAGGCGTACCAGCGCCAGACCGGCGGGCCGTCGCTGCTGACCCCGCTGCTCGGCAACGGCGCGGGGGAGTCTCCCACCGCCGACGGCCCGGTGTGGGAGACCGACGTGGCCCAGCCGGCGCTGTTCGCGTTCCAGACCGCGCTGACCCGACTGTGGCGCTCGTTCGGGGTGACACCGCACCTCGTCGCCGGCCACAGCGTCGGCGAATACGCGGCCCTGGCCGCGGCCGGCGCACTGTCGATCGAGGACGGGCTGCGGCTCACCGGACTGCGCGGGCGGCTGATGCGGGAGTACACCGCACCGGGCGGCATGGTCGCGGTCTTCGCCGCCCGGCCGGCGGTCGACGCGTTGCTCGCCGACGACCGGCGGCTCGGCCTCGCCGCGATCAACGCGGCCGAGAACCACGTGGTCGCCGGGCCGGTCGAGGCGGTCGACGCGGCCTGCCGCCGGCTGGACGAACGGGGGCTGCGCTGGCACCGGCTCGCCGTCAACCGCGCCTTCCACACGTCCCTGCTCGACCCGATCCTCGCCCCGCTCGGCGAGGTGCTCGACACGGTCCCGCTCGCGCCCCTCGACCTGCCGCTGGTCAGCGGCGTGGACGGGACCGTACTGCCGGTCGGGCACCGGGTGGATGCGTCGTATCTGGTCCGGCAGACGCGGGAGGCGGTCCGGTTCGACCTGGTCGCGGCGGCGCTCGCGGTGGCCGGTGACGGTTCGGCCGCCGGTCCGGTGCTGGAACTCAGCCCGCATCCGAGCCTGGTCGGGCTGCTCAGGCCGGCGCTGCCCGGATCACCGGTGCTCGCCGCCCACCGTCGGGGCACCGGGCTCGACCAGCACTTCGAGGCGGTCGCCCGGCTGCACGTACACGGGGTCGTCCTGGACTGGGCCACCCTGCTCGGCCCCGGTGCCGGGCGCCGGGTGCCGTTGCCTGCCTATCCGTTCCGACGACGGGTCCACTGGACCGGACCGCCGCTGGCCCGTACCGACCCTGGAGGCGTGATGGTTGACGTTGACACCGGCCGCGACACCCGGACCGCCGCGCCCACCGTGCCGGAGCTGGATCCGGTGGTCGAGCGGGTACGCGAGATCAGCGCCCGGCACCTCGGCTGCGCCCCGGCCGACATCGAACTCGACCGCCCGTTCTTCCAGATGGGCGCCGACTCCCTCGCGATGATCAACGCGCTGCGGGAGTTCGAGGGCGAGTTCGGCGTACGGCTGGCGATGCGGGAGCTGTTCGAGGAGGCGGACACCCCGCGCAAGTTGTCCCGCCTGATCCTGTCCCGCCGCGTGCCGGTGGTCACCCCGGCAGCCGCCCCGGCGGTGCGGGCACCCGTCGCGCAGGCGCCGGCCGCTGTGGTCGTACCCGAGATGACGCAACCGGCTGCGGCGCCGCGGCCCTCGGCGGTGGCCGAGGTGCACGGGCCGAGGGTGACCGTGGCGCACGGCGCCGGGCAGGCCGGCGGTGTCTCCACCGACGGCCAACGGGCCCACGTGGAGGAACTGCGCCGCCAGTTCGTCGCCAAGACACGGCGTTCGAAGGAGATCGCCCAGCACTACCGGGGCGTGCTGGCGGACAGCCGGGCCGTGGTCGGCTTCCGCAGCGCCACCAAGGAGATGCTCTACCCGATCGCCGGCCAGCGCGCGAAGGGCGCGTGGCTGGAGGACGTGGACGGCAACCGCTACCTCGACATCACCATGGGCTTCGGCGTGCTGCTGTTCGGCCACGAGCCGGATTTCGTCGCGGACGCGGTACGCGAGCACCTGTCCCGTGGCATCCAGCTCGGCCCGCGCAGCGTCGACACCGGCGAGGCGGCCGCCCTGCTCAGCGAGCTGACCGGGATGCAACGGGTGGCGTTTGCGAACTCGGGCACCGAGGCGAACTCCGCCGCGATCCGACTCGCCCGGGCGGCCACCGGGCGCGACAAGATCGTCATGTTCCACGGGTCGTACCACGGGCACGCCGACAACGTGCTCGGCCGCTCGGTCGGCAGCGGCGCGGACCGGACCACCGTCGCCGTCTCCACCGGCATCCCGGCCAGCGCCGTCGCCGACCTGGTCGTGCTCGACTACGGCACGCCGGATGCCCTGGAGACGATCGAGTCGCTCGGCGACCGGCTGGCCGCCGTGATCGTCGAGCCGGTGCAGAGCCGCCACCCCACCCTCCAGCCGGCCCAGTTCCTGCACCGGCTGCGCGACATCACCCGGCGGTACGGCATCGTGCTCATGTTCGACGAGATGCTGACCGGATTCCGGCCGCACCCGCGCGGCGCCCAGGGCCTGTTCGGTGTGACCCCGGACCTCGCCACGTACGGCAAGCTGCTCGGCGGCGGCTTCCCGATCGGGGCGATCGCCGGACGGGCCGACATCATGGACGGCGTCGACGGCGGGTTCTGGCGGTACGGCGACAACAGTCGACCCGAGCGCGAGACGACCTTCTTCGGCGGCACCTACATCCAGCACCCGGTGTCGATGGTGGCGGCCCGTGCCGTACTGACCCGGCTGAAGGAGCAGAGCCCACACCTTCAGCACGCCCTGAACGGTCGGACCGACCGGTTGGTGGGCACCTTGAACGCGTTCTTCGAGGAGGACGAGTACCCGGTACGGCTCGGCCACTTCGGGTCGCAGTTCCGCTTCGAACACCGGGCCGACCTCGAACTGCTCTACCACCACCTGCTGCTCAAGGGCGTGTACGTCTGGGAGTGGCGTAACTTCTTCCTCTCCACCGAACACACCGACGACGACGTGGACACGGTGATCGGCGCGGTCCAGCGCTCGCTTCGGGAGATGCGCGCGGCGGGTTTCCTCACCCGTACCCAGGCCGTCGCCGTACCCGCGTCCGCGCCGGTGCCGGCGGTGTCCGTCCCGCGCGTCGCGGCCGAACCCGTATCGAAGGTCGAGCCGTCGGTGCGCACGGCGCAACCGGTGGAGCGGGCGGCGCCGGAGTTCAGCGTGTACTTCTTCGGGGACTACCCGGCGCAGGCAGAGGACCCGTACGAGTCGATCGTCGAAACCGCCCGGTACGCGGACGAGCACGGGTTCCACGCCGTGTGGATCCCCGAGCGGCACTTCCACTCCTTCGGCGGGGTGTTCCCCAACCCGGTCGTGCTGGCCGCCGCGCTGGCCCGGGAGACGAGCCGGATCCGACTCCACGCCGGATCGGTGGTGCTGCCGCTGCACGACCCGATCCGGGTCGCCGAGGAATGGTCCATGGTGGACCGCCTCTCCGGCGGACGGGTCGGTATCGGCTGCGCGCCGGGGTGGCACGCGGGCGACTTCGTGCTCGCCCCGGAGAACTTCGGACCGCACCGCGAGGTGATGTACAGCCACCTCGACCAGGTACGACGCCTGTGGCGGGGCGAGCCGGTGCGGCGCCGCTCCGGCACCGGCGAGACCATCGAGGTACGCACCCTGCCCCGCCCCGTACAGGCGACGCCGCCGATGTTCGTCGCGGTCGTCGGCAACCCGGAGTCGTACCAGCGTGCCGCCGAGCACGACCTCGGCATCGTCACGAACCTGATGAGCCAGTCGGTGGAGCAGTTGGCCGACAACATCGTGCGGTACCGCAAGACCCGGGCCGCGAACGGGCTCGACCCGCAGGGCGGCCGGGTGGTCGTACTCGTGCACACGTATCTCGGCGAGGACGCGCGGCGGGCCCGGTCCGAGGCGTACGAGCCGCTGCGGGCGTACATGCGCTCGTCGCTTTCGTTGTTCGGGCAGCTGACGAACAGCCTCGGTTTCCAGGTGGACCTCGACGGCGCCCGTGAGGAGGACCTGGACTACGTGTTCCAGCGCGCCTACGAGCGGTACTGCGAGTCCCGCGCGCTGATCGGTTCGCCGCAGGAGGCCCAGGGTCTGATCGACGCGCTCGCCGCGGCGGGCGTCGACGAGGTGGCCGCGCTGGTCGACTTCGGGGTGCGGCCCGAGCAGTTGCGGGCGGGCCTGCCGCAGCTCGACCACCTGCGCGCCCACTATCACGAAACGGACTCCGCGCCGCCCACCCCGGTCGCCGTCACGACGTCGGCGCCGGTGCAGGTGCACGACCGGTTCACCCGGCCGGAACCGGAGGTCGGTCCGGACCGGTCGGGGCCGCTGTCGCGCGGGCAGTCGCGGATGTGGTTCCTCGAACGCTTGAATCCGGGTCAGGGCGCCTACAACGAGCCGACCGCCGTACGCCTCGACGGGCGGCTGGACGTGCCGGCGCTGCACGCCGCGCTCGTCCGGTTGGTGGCTCGCCACGGTGCGCTGCGTACCGTGTTCCGGGAGCGGGACGGCGATCCGGTGCAGATCGTGCTCGGGCGGGGCACGCTGGACTTCGCCGTCGAGGAACACGCCGGCCGGGACGAGGACGAGGCCGTACGGGCGGCGCTGGCCGTCGAGAGCCGGCGCGCGTTCGACCTGGCCACCGGCCCGCTGTTCGTGAGCCGGCTGCTGCGCTGGTCGGACGAGCGGCATGTGCTGGTGCTCTCGTTCCACCACATAGTGGTCGACGCGACCTCCGCGGCCGTGCTGGCCCGGGACCTGTCCGCGCTGTACCGGGCGGAGCTGACCGGGCAGCCGGCGACCCTGCCTGACGTGCCGCTGGACTGCCTGGACCTGGCCCGCCGGGAGGCAGCCGACGACCAGCCCGCCGACAACGGCCAGGCCGACAACGGCCACGCCGGGCTGGGCTACTGGCGGGAGCGGCTGGCCGGGGAACTGCCGGTGCTGGACCTGCCGACGGACCGCCCGCGTCCCACCGTGCAGACCGGCAACGGCGGTTCGGTGCGACGCACGCTCGACCCGGAACTGTCCGAACGGTTGCGGCGGCTCGGGGCCGAACACCGGTCCACGCTGTTCATGACCATGCTGGCCGGGTACGCCGCCACGCTGCGCCGGTTCACCCGTACCGACGACCTGGTCGTGGGTACGCCGGTGTCGGTCCGGCCGACCGGTGCCGAGCAGGTGGTCGGGTTCTTCCTCAACACGATCGCGCTGCGGCTGGACCTCTCCGGTGATCCGACCTTCGCCGACCTGCTCGGGCGGGTACGCGGCACCGCGCTGGACGGCTACGACCACGCCCACATCCCGCTCGACTCGGTGGTACGCGCGGTGGACCCGGTACGCGACACCGGCCGGAACCCGATCTTCCAAACCATGATCGAGTTCGAGAACGACGACGCGTTCGCCTTCGACCTGCCCGGCGTGAGCGCCCGTACGCTGGAGCACCGGGCCGAGCGTGCCCTGGCCGACCTGAGCTTCTACGTGACCAACCACGCCGACGGGATCAACTGCCGACTGGAGTACAACACCGACCTGTTCGACCGCGGCAGCGTCGAGCGGTGGCTCGCGTACCTGGTCGCGACCCTGGAGGCGGCCGCCCGCGACCCGCGTACGCCGATCTCGGCGCTGGTCGGCGTCATCGACGCAGACCGCGACAAGCTGGTCCAGTGGGGTACCGGCCGGCGCCGCGAGCTGCCGCAGGGCTGCCTGCACGACGCGGTACGGCACTGGGCGCAGCGGACACCGCAGAGCGTGGCGGTGATCGGCGGCGGCAGCGTGCTGACGTACCGCCAGCTCGACGAGCGGGCGGCGGTGCTCGCGGACAGGTTGGCCCGGCTCGGTGTCGCGGCCGGCGAGATCGTGGCGCTGTGGCTGCCCCGGTCGCCGGAGTTCATCGTGGCCACGCTGGCCGTGCTGCGTACGGGTGCGGCGTACCTGCCGATGGATCCGCTGCTCAACAACCAGCAGGTGCACTTCATGCTCTCCGACAGCGGGGCCAGGGTGGTGCTGGCCACGGAGGGCAACGAGCCGCCGGACCTGCCCGACGGAGTCCGCCCGCTGTACGTCGATGCCGAGGTCGACGAGGCCACCGTGCGCGGTGCCCTGACCCGGGTGGCGGACGACCCGGACGCGCCCTGTTACGTGATCTACACGTCCGGTTCGACCGGCAAGCCGAAGGGCGCGGTCATCACCCACCGCAGCGTGCTGAACCTGTGCCGGTGGTACCACGACAAGCTGGAGCTGACCGCCGCCGACCGCGGGGCCGCCGTCTGCGGGCAGAGTTTCGACGCCTCCGTGCTGGAGATCTGGCCGACGTTCATGGCCGGCGCCAGCCTGGCGATCGCCGACGACGCGGTGCGGCTGGACTCGATGGCGCTCGCCCGCTGGATGCGTACCGCCGGGGTGACCGTGGCGATGCTGCCGACACCGATCGGCGAGGGGCTGCTCTCGCTGCCCGTCGCGGCCCAGCCACGACTGCGCCACCTGGCCGTCGGCGGCCAGCAGCTTCGCGTACGCCCGCATCCCGACCTGCCGTACGTGCTGCACAACATCTACGGGCCGACCGAGACGACGGTTGTCGTGGTGGTGGACGTGGTGGCCGATGCGTCGAGTGCGTCCGCCGGCCCGATCCCGATCGGCCGTCCCCTGGACAACATCCACGTCGAGGTACGCGACCAGCGGGGCAACCTGGCACCGCTCGGTGCGGTGGGGGAGTTGTTCATCGGCGGTGCCGGGGTGGGGCGCGGGTACCTGAACCGGCCCGAGCTGACCGCGGAACGGTTCGTGGAGGATCCGGGCGGCGGGCCGGGTGCCCGCTTCTACCGCACCGGCGACCTGGTCCGGTGGACCACCGAGGGGGTGCTCGTCTTCCTCGGCCGCGCCGACGACCAGGTCAAGATCCGGGGCAACCGGGTCGAGCCAGGGGAGGCGTCGGCGGTGCTGCGCGGGCTGGACCTGGTCGCCGACGGCATCGTGGTGGCCCGTCGGGACCACAACGGGGACGCGTACCTCGCCGGCTACGTGGTGCCGGCGCCGGGCGTACCGCACGACGGGATAGCCGACCGCCTGGTGGCGTCGATGGCCCGCCAACTGCCGGACGTGCTGATCCCAAGGGTGTGGGCGCTGCTGCCGGTGCTGCCGCAGACCGGCAACAACAAGTACGACCAGGCGAGCCTGCCGGAACCGACCATCCGTACCGGCATGCCCGACCCCACCCGGCCCACACCCGCGGCGGCACCGCAGCCCCGGCCGGCGCCGCTGCCGCTGCCACCGCCGCCGGTCGCCGAGGTCGACGACGTCGAGGAGACCGTACGGGCACTCTGGGCCGCCGAACTCGACCGGGACCCGGCGGGAATCGAGGACGGGTCCTCCTTCTTCACCCTCGGCGGGCACTCGATCAACGCCCTGCGCCTGCTCAACCGGGTACGCGAGACGACCGGCATCGAGTACCCGGCGCTGGATTTCTTCCGCGCACCGACCGTGGCCGCCATGGTCGAACGGCTGCGCCGGCACTCCACACCCGACGCACCGGCCCACACCGGCCGGGTACGGGGCACGCTGTGACCTTCGAGGAGGTGCTGGAGTACGTCGCCGTCAGCGACGTACGACTCACCGGTGTCGACGGCACACTGCGCTACGACGCCCCGGCGGCGGCGCTGACTCCGGAGCTGGTGACGGCGCTGCGGTCGTACAAGGGCGAGATCTTGCGTTGGCTGGCCGGCCCGGCCGACGAGCGTGAGGTGACGCGGGCGCCGCTGTCGGCCCAGCAGAACCGGATGATGGAGAACGTCGAGCGGACCGGGAACTCCAGCGGCTGGAACGTGGGGCTGCGCCTGGAACTGGTCGGTGAGCTGGACGTCGCGGCGCTCGCCGCCGCCGTCGACGGGCTGCTCGCCCGGCACCACGCGCTGCGGGCCCGGTTGGGACGCGACGGCGACACCCGGATCCAGCGGATCCTCGCCCACCGCCCGGCCCCGCTGCCGGTTGTCGACCTGACCGCGCTGCCGGGCGACGAGGCACAGGTGCGGGCCGAGGCGGCGTGCCGCGCGGTGGTGGAGCCGGCGTTCAACCTGGCCGACGAGGCGCCGGTACGCTACGCGCTGGTCCGCCTCGACCACGAGGAGTCCTGGCTGGTCCTGGTCGTGCACCACATCGCCTGCGACGGCTGGGCCGTCTCGGTGCTGCTGCGTGACCTGGCCGCCGGCTACCGCAGCGCACACACCGGGGGTACGGCCGACTTCGGGCCGCCGGCCGCGCAGTGCACCGGGTACGCCCGCTGGCAGCGTGACCAGTGGGACGAGCCGACCCGGCGCCGACGGCTCGCCCACTGGGCCGAGCATCTCGGCAACGGGCCGCTCACCCTGGACCTGCCGTTCGACGGCCCCGCCCCGGACCGGCCCACCGGCCGCGCCGCCACCCACCGGTTCGTGATCCCGGACCGGGCACGGCTCTCCGCCCAGGCGCTCGCCCGTGCCCGGGGTGCCACCGTGAACGCGGTGACGGCCGCCGCGATGGCGCTCCTGCTCTCCCGGCTCAGCGGCCAGCCGGACGTGACGCTCTCGGTGCCGCACGCCAACCGCTCGCCCCGGGCGTACGAGGAGGCGGTTGCCGTGATGACCACGGCACTGCCGCTGCGGATCCGTACGGCCGCCGCCGCGACGTTCGCCGAACTCGTCGACCAGACCGCCGCCAGCCTCTTCGCCGGCATCGACAACCTGCTGCCCACCGCCTGGATCTACAGGCAGTTCCTCGGGCCGTCCGGTGGTGGCATGCCGGCCGGGGTGATGGTCAGCTTCGCCTTCCAGAACACCCTGGACATGCGCCTCGACCTGCCCGACCTCACCGTACGGGTGCAGGACGTGCCGACCGACGCCGAACGGGGTGCGCTGATGTTCGGCCTGGTGCCCCACCCGGACCGGCTCGACGGCTATCTCGAATACCCGTTGGACCGGCTCACCGACGAGACCGCCCGTCGATGGGTTGCTCGATACGTCGACCTGCTCGCCGACGCCTGCGCCGACCCGGACCGGCCCCTCCGCGACGCCTGATCTCGGGGTTATGGCGACCGGGGAGGACCCTTCGAGGTGGAACGTCGCCCGTCGTCGACCTCGACAGGATCGCCGGAGAGCGCGTGGCATCGCACCGACCCGCGCCAGGGCATCGGATAGCCTGTGTGCGTGCAGGAGGCGGTGTTCCGGGGCGGGCCCGATGGCTGACGCCGACGACGTCCGTCGGCTGGCACTGGCGCTGCCGCACGTGGTCGAGATCGACAGCGCCGGCTTCGACTTCCGGGTCGCCAACCAGGGCTTCGTCTGGTCCTACCCCGAACGCAGACCCGGTAAGGCACGTGTCATCCGTACCGACATCGCCGTGCTGTACGTCGGCGACGAAGCGGAGAAGCAGGCGCTGCTCCTCGGCGAGCCCGAGATCTTCTTCACCACACCCACGTACGACGGCATGCCGCTGGTGCTACTGCGGCTGGCGCAGGTGGACGTCGACCGTCTGACGGAACTCGTCACCGACGCCTGGCGCATGTGCGCCCCGGACTCGATGACCGGCGACCTCGACGATCGCGCCGATCCGATCAGTGCCGATCCGATCAGTGCCGATCCGCGCGGAGCCGATCGGTAGTCCGGGGCGATTCGGTCTCCGGTCCCGTTCGGCCACCGCATCCTCGAACCGGCGTACGTCATTCGGATGTCGATTCGGCTATCGATCGGGGTGTGGCCCGCTGAGTACGATTGCGACGTGAAGCTGAAGACGTTGTTCGTGATCATGCCATTCGGCATCCGTCCCCTGGAGGACGGGACAGAGCACGACTTCGACGCCTTCTATCTGCGGATCTTGAAACCGATCGCGCAGGATGCCGGGTTCGACGTACTCCGGGTCGACGAGGTCGTCCAGGCGGGCAATGTCACCCACCAGGCGATGCAGTCGCTCTACCAGGCCGACCTGGTGGTCGCCGACGTCAGCGTGCCGAACAGCAACGTCTACTACGAACTCGGCGTACGTCAGGCACTCTCCTCCGGCGGCACGATCCTGGTCGCCGCGGCCGGGACGATCCTGCCGTTCGACATCAGCAACCAGCGCATCCACTTCTACGAGCGGGACTTCGCCGCCGACGCCCAGTTCGCCGAGCGCTACCGGGACGCGCTGGGGGTGAGCTTCCGCCCCGCCAACAACCCCGTCCACAACGCACTCAGCGCGCTCGGCGTCGCGCCGGACCCGCAGGCGTCGCGGGCCGCGTTCGAGCGGGAGTTCGACGCGAAGCTGTCCCGGGCCGACCGCGACGAGCAACTCGTCGCGCTCTGGAGCTGGACCAGGCAGTTCGCCAACGTGCCCACCTCGGCCCTGCTCGCGCTGGCCGAGCGGCTGGCCAAGGTGGAGGACTGGGCCCGCGCCGCCGAGGTGCTGCAGGCCGCCTTCCCGGCCGCCCAGGGCGACTACGAGGTGCACCGGCAGCGCGGCTTCTACCTCCGCAAGAGCGGCGACTTCCAGGGCGGTGCGGCCGAACTGGAACAGGCTTTGCGGCTGAATCCGAACGATCCGGAAACCTTGGGAATTCTGGGTGGAACGGCGAAACGCCAGAACAGGTATTCCGATGCCTTGGACTATTATTCCAGCGCTTCCCGGATCGCACCGGGAAGTCTTTATCTCCGCGTCGCGTACGCGGGCATGCTGATTCTCGCCGAGCCGGCTCGGCTCGCCGAAGCGCAGCGGCTCTACGACGGGCTGCGCACGTTCGTCGACGAGACGGAGACGCTGGTCGGCGACTACTGGGCGGATCTGGTCTCGGCCGAGGCGCACTTCGTGCTGGGCGACTTCGACCGTGCCATCGGCAGGGCCCAGGACGCCATCCGCAACGGGGCGTCGCCGGCCGACGCGGGCTCCACCGCGGAGCAGATCCGGATGCTCGGCGCGGCCGGAGTCCACCCCGCGGAGGCGGCCGATTTCGCCCGTTGGCTCACCCAGGCCGCCCGGGCCCGCGCCCGGGGCGTCGCGGCGGTCGAGCCGTTCGCGCCGGTCCGCCGCCCCCACCTGATCTTCCACATCTCCGACGTGCACTTCGGACCGTCCGGGATCAAGGACAGCGCCCACGCCCCGGCGAGCATGCACCGGTTCAACCCCGACCAGAACACACTGCCCCTGCACGAGGAGCTGGCCGGCGAGTTCCTGGCCGCGATGAAACGGGAGAAGTGCGCGGCGAGGGACGTCACGATCGTCTTGTCGGGCGACATGGCGTACACCGGCCAGCCCGCCGAGCTGGCCATGGTGCACGATTTCCTGGCGGCGCTGTGCGCGGCGGTCGGGCTGGAGCACGGCCAGGTGGTCCTGGTGCCCGGAAACCACGACATCGACTGGACGGCACCCAAGCACGACCTGGGTCGACGGTTCGACAACTACCTGTCGTTCGCCCGCAAGTTCTACGGCAAGCAGCGCTTCCAGGAGCTGTTCCCGCTGGTCACGTGGAACTTCGAGATCGGCGACAAACGACCCGAGCCGAACGAGCTGATCTATTTCAGCCGCCAGGGTCCCTGCACGTTCGTCGGCCTGAACTCCTGCATCTTCGAAGACGACCAGAACCACTACGGGTACGTGGGGCTGCGCCAGCTCAACGCCGTCCAGCGCTGGCTGCGGGACAACGCCGAGGGCGACAACGCCGACGACGACGGCATCCGGGTGGCGGTCATGCACCACCACCTGCACCCGTACCCCGAGGCACTGGGCCCGGCCAGGACGGCGGACAACATCGTGATGGACATGTCCACCGTGCGTGACGCCGGCATCGTCGAGCAGCGCCTGTCCCGGATGGGGTTCTCGCTGCTGTTGCACGGTCACAAGCACAAGCCGCAACTGCGCGAGTCGTCGGTGCTCAACCGCGACGAGAGTACGGTGCACGCCGGCCGGTCACTGATCGTCTCCGGCTGCGGCAGCACCGGCGTCGCCGAGAGCGGACTGGAGCACAACCAGTCCAACCATTTCGCCATCCTCAAGGTGCTGCGCAACCGCCGCGAGCCCGGTGCCGACTTCCTCCAGGTCGAGTGGCGCGAGATGGCGTTGCAGGCGGGCGCCGAGTGGGTGTCCAGCGCCCGCTGGATCATCAAGGGCTGAGCCGGTGTCCCGCAAGCGCCCCAATGGCGCCCCCCTGCCGCGCAACCTCAGCTATCCGACGTTGACGACCGACACCGCGGCTGCCGAGCGGGACACCTTGATCGCGCTGTTCGGCTGGGCGGAGGAGCGTACCCAGCTCACCATCGACTGGTACCTGTGGCGCAAGACGAGCCGGGCCCGCTGGTCCAAGGCGTGCCGTGGTGCGGCCATCCTGCTCGGTGTCGGGGGCGGGGTCGTCCCGCTGTTGCATGCGGCCTGGCCGGGCGGACCCGGCCCCGAGTGGGGTTTCGTGCTGCTCGCCGTCGCCGGTGGGTTTGTGCTGGCCGACCGGATCTTCGGTTTCAGTTCGTCCTGGACGAGGTTCATGCGTACCCAGGCCACCCTCCAGACCGATCTGGCCAGGGCCCAGGCCCGCTTCCTGAGCTGGCGGGGCGCCCTGCCGGACGGCGCCACCGTCCCGCCGGACGCCGCCGCCGAGGTGATCGCCATCGCCAGCGAACTGATCGAGAAGACGACCACGGTGGTGTTCCAGGAGACGGCGTCCTGGGCGGACGACCTGGCCGTGCAGATCGAGCAGGCCAATGCCCGGCTCGTGCTCGGTCCGCAGAGCACGCCCACCTCCGCAGGCTCGGCTTCACCCCCGAACTGAAACGGTCACGCGGTAGGCAGCGGCAGCCGCGCGCGACGCTGAGGCGACCGTGACGCCACCCTGACTGCTCGGTGCGACTGTCGCCGTGGGCCGCAGAGCGCGGTTCGGGAGACAGGGAGCAGACGTCATGGTTGTATCGGGAAAACGCAGGCTGTTGGTGGTTCCGGCGTTGGCGGCGCTGGTGCTCACGGCGATGGTGGTGGGCCGCGCGGACGCGGCGGTCGGCCCGGGCGGGGCCGCGGTGGACCAGGCCCTGGTGGAGCCCGGGGACGTCTACCGCTGCGAAGGCAAGACGCAGCTGCGCGCCGTGGTTCTCACCAAGATCGCGCCCACCACCATCGGTGAGACCGGCGGGGTGTTCGTACCGCTGACCGACGCGTCCATCTCGGTCGCCGGGCCGGCGGCCGCCGCCAGCACCGACCAGGTGATCGTGACCTTCACCGGCGAGGCGCTGCTGACCGGCCAGCCCAACGTGCTGGCCCCCGTCGTCGACGCGGTGCAGGTCCGGATCCTGGTCAACGGTGCGCCGCTGCCGCCCGGGGCGGTCGCCTTCACCACCGATGCCGGGCAGTCCGACGCCCTCCAGGCGTGCGCGACGGTGACCGGACCCGGCCCGCACGTCGTGACCGTGCAGTGGAGACTGTTCGACTTCGCGAACAACAGTGCCCTGACCGGAACGCTGCGTACCTGGGAGCTGCACGTCGAGCAGAACGACTGACCCACCCCCCGATTCCGGCGGATGACCCGGCACTTGGCCGGGTCATCCGCGCGACCGGCGGATCCGGGCACGAGGACGGCCCGGACTCAGCCGGCGGGTGCGGGGCGTTCGACGCGGGTCGGGTTGCCGCGTACGAGGCCGTCGTGGATGCGCCAGCGGGCAGCGGTGACGGCCTGCTCCGCCAGCTCGTCGCCGTGCTCGATGCGCTGTTGCAGCAACCGCATCGCAGTACGGCGATTGAGGCTGAACTGCCGCTCGGTGTCGACCACGACGACGATGCCCGAGGGGCGGTGGGTCGCCCGTACCGCCGTGCTGACCTTGTTCCGGTGTTGACCACCGGGGCCGCCGGTACGGCAGGCGACGATGTCGACATCCTTCTCGGTGAAGGTCGTCCGCGGGTTGTCGACCAGGCATGGTTGCGCGGTGACGTACCAGTTCTTGCGGCTGCTGCTGGTCCGGTAGGGGCTGGGGGCCTGCCAGCACAGGGTCCCGGTCCAGGAGGCGGCGAACGCCTCGGCGCCGGATCCGTCGATCCGGACCAGGGCCGATCGGTGGGTGTCGGGCCGGTCACCGGGAACGACCTCCACCCGACGTACCTCCAGGTTCTGCCGGGCGGCGTCGGATTCCAGGCGTTGCAGCAGTCGGGCCAGCGCCCAGGCACACTCCTGCGGGCCACGTCCGGCGGACAGCAACAGGTGGACGCTCACGACCGGCCGCCCCTGCGCCGGTGCTCCCGACGGTCCCGACGGGTCGTCGACCCGAGGTCCGCCGTCTTGTACGTGACCAGGGGAACCGTGGTGGCCACCGGAGTGGCCAGGTCGTGCTCGACGAGATCGGCGATCACCTGCTCGATCCGCTTGTACGCGGTCGGAGCCTCCTCGAGGAGCAGCTGCCGGTCTCCGCACACCACCAGCGACCCCACCGGCGTACGGCGCAACTCCTCGACCGTGTGCTTGGCCCGTCCGCGGCGCAGTGCGTCGGCGCGCGACATCTTGCGGCCGGCGCCGTGTGCCACCGAATGGTTGGCCTCCGGCCCGGCATGGGCGGCCACGAGGTAGGAGGGCGTGCCTCGGGTACCGGCGATCAGCACGTCCCGGCCGTCACCCGGCGCCGCACCCTTGCGGTGCAGGTAGACGCCGTCGCGGACCTCGACCAGGTTGTGGCACTGGTCGACGATCGGCTCGGTCGGCTCGGCGCCCAGGGCGCGGGCGACCCGGGCCGCCATCAGCCGCCGGTTGAGCGCACCCCAGCGTACGGCGTCGTCGTGCATCGCCAGGTACGCGGCGGGATCGGGGGCCGGACCCGCGCCGTGGACCTCGGTGTGTGCGCGCAGGATCCGCTCGCCCAGCCCCCGGGATCCGCTGTGGACGATCAGGACCAGGTCGCCCCCGGTGAGTCCGAGCCGGTTCGCGTGGTCCGGCTCGAACACGGTCTCGATCCGGGCCAGCTCGACGAAGTGGTTGCCCCGACCGACGGTGCCGAGACCCTCGACGTGACCGGCGGGAATGTCTCCCTCCAGAACGGACCAGGCCGGGTCGTCGGCATCCTGCTCGGGGTCCAGCGCGCGGTCGAGGTCGGGGAACCGGGCGGCCAGCTTCGCCGGTACGGCGCGCTTGAGCTTGATCGGGAACACGGCGATCCCGCAACCGATGTCGGAGCCGACCAGGAACGGGTACAGCACGGTCGACGCCATGGCCGCGCCGATCGGGGCGCCCTTGCCGGGGTGCAGGTCCGGCATGGCGGCGACGTGGATCATGCCGTCGAAGGCGGCCACCTGGTGGCACTGCGCGACGGCGTCGGACTCGATCCAGCTCGTGGACGAGGCGAAGACGGTGACGGTGGCCGCAGCCGTGGCCAGGGTCGACAGCGGCAGGGAACCCTGCCGGGAGGGTGACGCAGACACAGACGCTCTCTTCAGGGAAAGAAGGGGTGGGGGCGGACGGCAGCACGGCGCGGGCCGGCGCGGTCGAGCCTCGGAGTATCTGGAGGTTGTCCGTCAGAACGTCATGGCCACCACGGTCCCCGAGCCGGCCGCGCGCGGCAAGCGGTTTTCCCGGGCCGGGGTTCGCCCGCGTCGCGATGTCGTGGGCGCGGGCGGTGCCGATAACGTACGGAGATGCTGAGCCGTCCGACGGACGAGGACCGACTGCGCGACATCGTCCGGTCCTGTG
This sequence comes from Micromonospora sp. NPDC049523, assembly GCF_040676775.1. Classification (NCBI taxonomy): domain Bacteria; kingdom Bacillati; phylum Actinomycetota; class Actinomycetes; order Micromonosporales; family Micromonosporaceae; genus Micromonospora; species Micromonospora sp. NPDC049523. The sequence goes on from NZ_JBFAPP010000023.1 coordinate 40,193, forward strand.
ACTGGCTGGTACAGGTCCTCGTGACGGTACGCGAGAGCGGTCTGCCGGATGCGTGGGTTGGGGCCGGCACGATCCGCGACCTCGTCTGGGGCGAGTGCTACGGGTCGGGCTTCCGCCCGGAGCAGGTACGGGACGTGGACGTCGCGTACTTCGATCCCGGCAACCTCGGCCGCGAGGGCGACGACCACGCGACCGAGGTGCTCCATCGGGCCTGGCCGCAGGTGCCGTGGGAAGCCCGTAACCAGGCGGCCGTGCACACCTGGTACGGCCGCAAGTTCGGCGGTGGCCCGGTCAGCCCGCTGCGGAGCATCGCCGATGCGGTCGGCACCTGGCCCGAGACCGCCACCTCGGTAGCGGTTCGTCTGGACGCCGCGGAGGTGATCGAGGTCTGCGCCCCGGTGGGCCTGTCCGATCTGCTGGCCGGGGTGTGGCGACGCAATCCTCGACGGGCCAGCCTGGAGGTGTCCCGTGCCCGGCTGGCCCGCCACCGGCCGGCCGAGCGGTGGCCGGCGGTACGGGTGATCCCACCTACCTGAGCGTCGACCGCCCCGGATCACTGTCCGGTCAGCACCCGGTCCATCACCGCGACGAAACGGTCCGGCTGCTCGAACATGGCCCGGTGCCCGGCCGTCTCGAAGACGTCCAGGTGTTTGCGCGGCGCCCGCAGCCGCTCGTACCACTGGTCGAAGATCGTCGCCAGGCCGCGCATCTCGTGCCCGCCCTGCACGAAGTACACCGGGACCTCCAGCCGAGGTACGTCGCGGCGCAGGTCGGCGTGCTGCATCGTGGGGTACAGGGCGCTCCACGTGTCGAGAACCCCGTTCATCATGTGGATCTTTTGAAGCAGCGTGTACTCGGGGACGTCGAGGCCGAAACCGGTGGCACCCTTCGCGTTGGGGCTGGGGTCGTACTCGTATGCCTGGGGGGCGTACGTCATGATCGGCTCGTAGCGGTACACGTCGGCGTACGGCGGCGGGCCCTGGCTGGTGAGCTGCCGGACGAGGCTGTCGCGGCCCGTCTCGCGCGCCCAGGCGAGGACGTCGTCGTAGAACAGCCGGTCGCTGGTCGCGAGGTCGACCGCCTGACCGGTGCCGACGTACGCGTGGTACTTCTCCGGCCGGCGTTGCGCCGCGAGCACGCCGACGATCGAGCCGCCCGAGTGCCCCAGCAGGTAGATCTTGTCCTGGTGGAACCGGTCCCGCAGGTGGTCGGTGACGGCCAGGGTGTCGGCGACCGCCCCGTCCAGGGTGACCGTGGCGGTGGGTTCCAGCGCCGGATAGGACGAGCCGCCGCCGCGCCGGTCCAGGGTGACCACCACGAAACGCCGTTCGAGCGCGGCGAGATGGCGGCGCATCGAACCGATCTCGGTGCCGCCCGGCGCACCGGGGACGAACAGCAGCACCGGCGCCTTGGCATTCTCGCCGCGGATCATCATGCCGAGCCGGTACGGGCCGACGTCGACCAGGGACAGCTCGGCGACGCCGCCCGGTCCCGGAATCGGCGCCGTCCGGGCCGGGACGGACACGGCCACCGTCGCCGCGACCAGGCCAGCCGCCAGTACGGCCGTACCGGCGCGGCGGACCCGGGCGCCCCTGCGGGCGCGCGGGTGGCTCCCCACCTCGGCCGGCACCGGCGAGCCACGGCGGGCCAGACCCGCGCCGTAGGCGGCGCCGAGCACCAGGGGCAGGACCGACAGCACACCGTGCACACCCCGACCGGCGAGCAGGGCGACCACCCCGAACGGGCTCGCGTGGGGTGCGTCCACGGACGGTCCGCGTACCCCGATCCGGGTCAGTTCCAGGGCCACCACGAAGGCCGCGGGGGCGGCGAGCATCGCCCACCGCGAACGGCTCCACCAGCCTGCGCCCAGACCCACGGCGGCGCTGATCCCGACCGACCACAGTGCCTGCGCGTTGGTCAGCGGCCCCCGCGGTGTCCACCCGGCCGCCACGATGCCCCAGGCCGTCGCGGCGGCCACCACCACCGCCATCCGCCACAGTTCTCCGCGTCTCATGGGGCCGAGGATGGCCCGGTGGGCTTCGGTCGCACATCGGCCGAGGGTCGGGCCGGGCACCCTGCACCCGACCCGGTCCGACCACGACTTTGGTAGGTCCCGACCGGTCCCCGGACCTCGTAGGCTGCGCTCATGTCGGCCCTGCTCTTCGCCCTGCTCGTGCCCGAGCCAACGGGCAGCGGCCGGGAGCTGTGGCGCAACCGGCTCGCCGACGGCATCGCGATCGGCCTGGCCTGCGGCTACGGCGCGTTGATGGTGCCGCTGGGCGACGCGACAGCGCCCGGAGCGGCCCTGCCCTGGCCGGTCGACGTCGCGATCGGGACGCTGTGCGCGTTCGCCCTGGCGGTACGCCGACGCTGGCCGCTCGGGCTCGCGCTGGCGCTCCTGCCGTTCGGCGCGGTGTCCGTCATGGCCACCGGCGCGATCACCGTCGCGCTGTTCACCGTCGCGATCCGCTGCCGGGCGCGGGTGGTGTTCCTGCTCGGCGCCGCGAACGTCCTCACCGGTGTGGCGTACTTCCTGTTGCAGGACCATCCGCCGTACCCGTTGTGGGTCGACGTCGTGATGCGGGTGGTGATCAGCGCCGCCGCGGCGGGATGGGGACTGTTCGTGCAGGCGTATCGGGGGCTGACCCGGTCGCTGCGCGAGCACGCGACCCGGATCGAGGACGAGCAGCACCTGCGCGTCGAGCAGGCGCGGCTGACCGAACGCGCCCGGATCGCCCGCGAGATGCACGATGTCCTCGCCCACCGTATGTCGCTGGTCAGCCTGCACGCCGGGGCCTTGGAGGTGCGCACCGACGCGCGGCCGGAGGAGGTGGCGCTCGCGGCGGGGGCGATCCGGGCCAGCGCGCACGAGGCGCTGCAGGAGTTGCGGACCGTCGTCGGGGTGCTCCGGGAGGGTGCGACCGGGCGGCCGGAGCCGCCGCAGCCGGGCCTGGCCGATCTGCCCGAGCTGGTGGACAGCGCCCGCGCGACGGGGATGACGGTCCGCTGCACCTGCCGGGTGCCGCCGGCCGGCCCGTCCCTGGTTCTCGGCCGGACGGCTTACCGGTTCGTGCAGGAGGGGCTGACCAACGCCCGGAAGCACGCGCCGGGCGCGGCGGTCGAGGTGCTGCTCACCGGGACCGTCGGCGAGGAGTTGCGGATCACGATCACCAACCCGTGCACCGCTACTCCGGGGCGACCGGCCATACCGGGCGCGGGGTTGGGACTCGTCGGCCTGGGTGAGCGGGTCGCGCTGGTCGGCGGCCGGGTCGAGTACGGCGTCGACCGCGACACGTTCCGGCTTCGGGCCTGGCTGCCGTGGCCGGCCTGAGGCGCGACCGGCCGATCCGGCTGGCCATCGTCGACGACGACCCACTGGTACGGGCCGGGCTGCGGATCCTGCTGGGCGGCTCGCCGGACATCGAGGTGGTCGCCGAGGCCGAGGACGGCGCCCAGGCGGTGTTGCTCGTGGACGCCCACTGGCCGGACGTGGTCCTCATGGACATCCGGATGCCCAGGGTCGACGGTCTGGTCGCCACCCAACGCATCCGGTGCCGGCCGTCGGCGCCACAGGTGATCGTCCTGACCACCTTCAACGCCGACGAGTACGTCCTGGAGGCGCTGCGCGGCGGTGCCAGCGGGTTCCTGCTCAAGGACACCCCGCCGCACGACATCATCGAGGCCGTCCGCACCGTCGCGGCGGGTGCGGCGAGCCTGTCCCCGACGGTCATCCGTCAACTCATCGACCACGTCGCCGACCCGGCGGCGGGTTCACGGCGGGACCGGGCCCGTGCCCTCCTGGCCACGCTGACCGAGCGGGAGCACGAGGTGGCGGTAGCGCTCGGGCGCGGGGTGTCGAACGCGGAGATCGGCGCCGCGCTGGGCGTGAGCGTGCCGACGGTCAAGGGGCACGTCTCCCGGCTGCTGGCCAAGCTGGCGCTCAACAACCGCGTCCAGGTCGCGCTGCTCATCCACGACGCCGAGCTGCTCCCGTAGGAGCGCCGCCGGGCGCCCGGCCCCGCCCGAATCCGAGTCCGGACGGCTGGCACCAGGCTGGCCGTCCGGCCGCCCTATGCCCCGCTACGGCCGATTGCTGACATGTAGGGGCATTCCGGAGAATCTCCGCGCAAACGTACTTTACCCTCTAATCGACACATCAAAGTCTTCGCTTGACGGGTTCGGGGGCAAGAAGGTGAATGGCGGCAGCAGTCTGCGCGCATTACGCCGTAGCTGGTGGTTGGTGCTGGTGGCGGTGATCTCCGGACTGGGGATCGCAGGCGTGGTCACCTCCATGGAGGTGCCCCAGTACGTGACCACCACGACGTTCTTCGTCACCACCCCCGGCAAGGGGACGACCGACGTGATGCAGGGCAGCACCTTCTCCCGGGAGCGGATCAAGTCGTACGTGGACCTCGTCCGTGGCGACCGGTTGGCCGGGATGGTGGCCGGCGAGCACCCGATGGGACTGTCCGTACCGCAGATCCAGGAGCGGATCACCGCCCAGGCGGTACGCGACACGGTGCTGCTGACCGTGACCATCACGGACGTGGACCAGGCCCGATCGGAACGGCTCGCCCATGCCGTCCTCGGTGAGTTCACGGCCCTCGTCGAGGCCCTCGAAGGGTCGCCGGGCGCCGATTCCCCGGCGGTGAAGCTGGAGGTCATCGCCGGCCCCACCCCGGTGACGGTGACCTCGCGACCGTTGCGCAACCTCGGGCTCGGCCTGCTGGCGGGCCTGCTGGTGGGCCTGGCGGCGGCGATGCTCCGGGAGACGCTGGACAAGACGGTCAGGACGTCCGGGATGCTGCTCGAGATGACCGGCGCCCCGGTCCTGGCGGTGGTCCCGCACCAGGGCTCGATGGCCAGGAAACCCGCGCTGCTCCGGGGCAGGTCCTCACCGGGCGCGGAATCGTTCCGTCAACTGCGTACGAACCTGCGCTCCGCCGACCCCGCGGCACGGATCCTGGCCGTGACCAGCGCCATTCCCGGCGAGGGCAGGTCGATCACGGCCGCGAACCTGGCCGTCATGGTGGCCGAAACCGGCTCCCGGGTGCTGCTCCTGGAGGCGGACCTGCGCCGCCCCCGGATCGCGAACTACCTCAGGCTGCCGGGCAGGTCCGGCCTGTCCGACGTGCTCGCCGGTCGGATCGAGGTGTCCGACGCGCTCCAGAAATGGGGGCAGCACCCCCTCTGGGTACTGCCCTGCGGCGCCACTCCGTCGAACCCGAGCGAACTGCTCAGCTCGGAGAGGATGGCCGCGCTGCTGGAGAGCGAGCGGTGGAACTTCGACCTGATCGTGATCGACACGCCGGCCCTGCTGCCGCTGACCGACGGCGCCGTCGTGGCCCAGGCGGCGGACGGCGTGATCCTGGTGGCGCGGGCGAACATGACCGGGCAGGAGGAGGTACGGTCCGCCGCCGCCGCACTGCGTACGGTCCACGCCCAGGTCGTGGGCTGCGTACTCAACGACGTGGGGCGTCGCGACGTCGGTTTGGCGTACCGCTACGGGGTGGGCGTACGGATCGGTGTCCGGTCGCGTGCCGCGGGTGAGGTGCTGCCGTTGCCAACGGCGGCCCCAGCACCCGGGCAGGCACCCGACCGGGCCGGAACCTGGTGGCAGGGTACGGCGCCGTCGGCCGCGCGCCGTCCGGTCGAGGCGGGCGTCAACGGGGCGGGTGAAACGGCCGCCGAGGCTCCGCGTACCTCAGCACGCTGAGTCTGTTCGTCCCTCCGCCCGATCAGACCGCTACCTGCTGCTGTCCCCGGCTGCCCTGCTTAGGAGGCGTCGATGAGAAAGCTCCCCGGCACCCTGCCCACCCGGACGACCGCGACCTCGGGCATCGACGAGGTGCTGCCCGGTCTCGACGAGTTCCCCGGTCTCGACGAAATGCCCGACGTAGACCCCAGGCCCGGCACCGGCAGGGTGCCCGGCGCGCGCTTCGTCGGCGCCCACCGGCGGCGGGGCAGGCGTACGTCCGACTCCGCTGTGGTCGTCGCCCCGACTGGTGGCGGCGCCGACTCGGGCGAGCGGGTGTCGACACCGGCCCGGCGCCGGATTCGTGTGGCGGTGCTGGAATCCGCCACCCATCCCACCGCGGACCGGCTGGACGAGGAGTTCGAGGTCGTGATGCGGTTGTCCGTGCCACCCAAAGTGGAGCAACTGGACGCCCTGCTCCTGCTCTGCCGGCCGAAGATGCTGCTGATGAAACAGCCGCTGGACTCGGTCGATCCGCGGCTGATGGCAGCCTGCCTGACCCGGCAGGTCGATCTGCTGGTGCTGGCGCGGCCGACGTACGGGCTGCTCCGGCCGGCCCGGCTGCGACGGATCGGCGGGCTGCTCTGGGTGCACGTGCGGTGGCCGTCCGGCCGGCCCGCCTGCGGACGGGTGAAGCGGAGCCTGGACGTGGCCCTGGTGCTGCTCAGCCTTCCCCTGCTGCTGCCGGTGATGCTGCTCATCCTGGCGGCGGTGGGTCTGCGTGGGCCGGCCCTCTACTTCCAGGACCGGGTCGGCGAGGGCGGTCGGCTGTTCCGGATCGTCAAGTTCCGTACGATGCGGACCGACGCCGAGCACGGCCTCGGGCCGCAGCTGGCCACGCCGAACGACCGTCGGGTGACTGCGATAGGGCGTACCCTACGCCGGTCCCGACTGGACGAACTGCCCCAGCTGTGGAACGTCCTGCGGGGCGACATGAGTCTCGTCGGGCCGCGCCCGGAACGGCCCGAGTTCGTCGACGAGTTCAAGCAGTTGCCCCACTACGACCTCCGGCATCTCATCCGACCCGGCCTCACCGGCGTCGCCCAGCTCACCGGCGGGTACGCGGCCACGGCTGAGGAGAAGCTCCGGTTCGACCTGCTGTACCTCAGCTACCGTTCGCTGCGGCTGGACCTGACCCTGCTCGTGCTCACCCTGGTCGACATGCTGCGTGGGTTCCCTCGTGGCTAGCTTGCCGATCACCGCCGGCCGGCGGATCGCCCACAACACCGGCAGCCTGTTCGTCTCCCGGGCCGTGGTGGCGGTGGCCAGCCTGGCGACCCTGCCCGTGTTGTACGACGGTCTGGGCGTACGCGGATTCGGCGTCTGGGCACTACTGGGTGTCCTGGCCGCGGTCGTATCCCTGGCCGACCTCGGGCTCGGCACCGCGCAGGTACGGGAGGTGGCCCGGGCGCACGACGACGAGGGGCGCCGACGTGCCCGTGCCACCCTCGGCCTGGGCCTGCTGTGTTCGGTGGCCATCGGCCTGCTCGCCATCGTCGGGACGCTGGTGTGCTGGCCCCTGCTGGCCCGGCTGTTCGACGTGGGTGAGCTGGTCCAGGAGGCACGCGACAGCGCGCTGTGGCTCATGGTGGGCGTGCTGCTGGACCAGGTGTCGTTGCCCTGGCGGTCGATGCTGGCCGGCACCCAGCGGTACGCCGCGATCGCCTGGACCTCGGCGGTGACCGCCCTGCTGGGAGCCGTCCTCGGGGTGCTCGTGATCCGGCTCGGCGGGGGGCTGGCCGCGCTGGGCGCGTCGACCGCCGCCACGGCCGCGGTCCGGGCCGTGGTGCTGATGGTGACCGCGCACCGGGGCATCGGATGGCTGACCCCCCGGGTCCGGGGCATCCGCCGCTCCGACGTACGCGCCGCCGCCCGGTTCGGCCTGCCGGTCCAGGTGACCCGCGCGTCCGGAGTGGTGAACGCCGAGGCCGGCCGGCTGTTCGTGGGTGGATCCTTCGGACCCGTACCGGTTGCCGGATTCGACCTCGGCAGCCGGTTGCTGAGCCTGCTGAGACTGCCGCCAGAGCTGATCTTCACCGTCCTCTTCCCGTACGCCGTCACCGGCGTCGCCACGCACGGACGCGACTGGCTCGACAACTTCTACCTGACCACCACCAGGTACGTGGTGGCGTTCGCCGGTCCCTGCGCCGCGGCCCTGATGGTCTGCGCCGACCCGGTGGTCCGGGGCTGGATCGGTGAGCCGGTGCCGTGGGCCGCGGCAACCGTGGTGATCCTGGCACCCAGTTACGCGCTCGGCCTCGCCGCCGGTGCCGCCACCCTGGTCACCCGGGTGGAGGGGCGGCCGGACCGGGAGACCTGGTACCTGCTCACCGCGCTGGCGCTCAACCTGGCGATGGTGCCGTTCCTGCTGCGCCTGTGCGGCCCGCTCGGCGCGGCGTTCTCGACCGCGATCTCGATCACCCTCAGCAGCGGGTATTTCTGCCTGCGCTTCCACCGGGTGACCGGACGGCCGATCGGCGGGCTGCTGCGCGCCGTACGCCCCGGACTCGTCGCGGCGGTGGTGGCCGGTGTCTGCGGCGCCCTCGTCGCACCGTACCTCCCGGACCTGCCCGGACGGTCGGGCGCGACGCTCACCGTTCTGCTCCGGGGCGGCACCGTCCTGCTGGTCGCCGGCATCGTGCTCGGCGCGACCGGGCTGGTCGGCACCGCGGAGCGGGCCTGGCTGTCACGCCGATGGTCGGCGTACGGCCGGATGTTGCTGACGAAGCGGCCGGTGGCCCCCGTTGCCGGGAGCCCCGCGGACGCCACGATTCGGAAGGAATTCCCATGACCAGTCTCGTCGCCACCGAGCAGTGCGCGCTGTGTGGCGAAACGCGCAGCGAGCCCACCCTCGGCGGCCTGCTGCGCCGCTGCCGCTCCTGCGCGTTCCAGTGGACCGCCGACGGACTCGCACCCCCGGACGAGTTGTACGACGAGTCCTACTACGAGAGCGAGTCGTACCGGCGGTACTTCGCACTGGCGCCGCAGTGGCGGTTCGAGGCCGCACGGCGACTGGAGTGGCTGCTCTCGATGGCGCGACCCAGCACGCTGGTCGAGGCCGGACCGGCTGGTGGCTTCTTCCTGAAGGCCGCCCGTGACCGCGGCATCTCGGTGCAGGGCGTCGAGGTGTCGGACGTGGCCGCACGGTACGCGCGCGAACAGCTCGGCGTGCCCGTACAGCGGGGGATGTTCGAGGACGCCGTGTTCGCGGAACCCGTGCAGGCGGTGTGCGCCTTCCACGTGCTGGAGCACGTCACGGACCCGCGCGAGTTCCTGCGCGCCGCGCACGACAAGCTCGCGCCCGGCGGCTGGCTGGCCCTGGAGGTGCCCAACATCGTCTCCGCCGCTGCCAGCGCGTACGGCGCCTCCTGGGTGGACCTGGCCCCGCGCTACCACCTCTGGCACTTCGACCCCCAGTCGCTGAACCGACTGGTCACCGAGTCAGGTTTCGAGGTCGTCCGGTCCGACACCATCTTCGCCTCCCACTACCTGCGGCGCAGCCGCCGGTTGAGCCGGTGGGGCCTGGTGAGCCAGTGGCGTGGGCTGCGTACCACCGGATCGCTACGGGCGATCCACCCGCAGCTCGGCGACTACCTGAGGGTGCTGGCCAAACGCCGGGAGACCGGGGGAGCGTCATGACCGGACCATCGGTCATCCCACCCGCCCGGACCGGAGACCGGGAGGTTCGGTCCGGTCCGCCGCAGACCCCGCCGCCGGACGTGTCGGTGCTGCTGGTCAGCTGGAACACCCGGGAGAAGACCCGCAACTGCCTGGAGTCGCTGCCCGCGGCGATGACGGACGCGCTGCGCTACGAGGTGGTGGTGGTCGACAACGGCTCGGCCGACGGCTCGGTGGAGATGCTGGCGGCGTACCCGGGCGTGCGGTTGATCCGCAACGACCGCAACCTCGGGTACGCCGAAGCGGTCAACCAGGCGTACCGGAACTCGCGGTCCGACCTGGTCCTGCTGCTCAACAGCGACGTACGGTGCCGCCCGAAGACGGTGTCGACGCTGGTGGACTTCCTTCGCAGGCGCCCGACCGCAGGCGGGGTCGGCCCGCAGTACCTCGACGAGAAGGGCGAGGTCGAGCCGCACTACCTCGGGCTGCTCAGCTTCCGGGCGGCGCTCGGCCTCGCCGCCGGACTGCGCTGGCTGCCCGGTCTGCGCGAAGCCTGGCTCGCGTACCAGCTCGCGGACGGGGACTTCGACCAGGCCCGGCCCGTGCCCCAGCCGGCGGCGAGCTGCCTGCTGCTGCGCCGGGAGGCACTCGAACCGAACCGGGTCTTCGACGAGGATTTTCCCCTGTACTTCAACGACGTACGGCTGGCGCACCGGTTGGCGACCCTCGGTTGGCAACTGTGGATGACCCCGGACGCGGTGGTCAACCACGACCGGGGTTCGTCCACCCGACTGCTGGACTCGGCCACCCGTTCCCGCCACCACCTCAGCGGGCTCGTCCGCTACGTGGCGCAGACCCAACCACGGCACCGGCTCCGGCTGTTGCAGGCGCTCACGCTCGTCGACCGCCAGCTCCGCTGGGTGTTCCGGATCCGCGGCCAGCTCGGCCTGCGTGACCTGTTCGCCGCGCTGCGCGGCGACGCCGGCCCGTTGCCCAGCGGCGACCTGCGCGACTGGGTGGTGATGCTCAGCGGGGTCGACTGGAGCACCGAGGCGCACCGCCAGCACGCGCTGGCCCGGGAACTGGTCGCCGACCGCCGGGTGCTGTTCGTGGAGCCGCCGGGTCAGCGCCCCCGGTGGGGGTTCACGGTGCGTCAGATCGCGCCGTCGCTGTGGCGGGCGGTCCCGCCGACGGTGCTGCCGGCCGGCCGGCAACTGCCGCCGATCAACTGGATCAACCGGCGGATCGGCGCCCTGCTGGTACGCCGCTGGCTCGACCGCTACCCCGGTCGGCGGCTGGTGTGGATCGACGAGGACCTGTCCGTGACCACGTCCCGTCACCTCGGCGGGGAAGCGGTCATCTACGACGGCACCGATCTCGACTGGACCTTCACCCGTTGGTGGAACCGGTGGCACGTACGCCGGGGCATGCGCAGCGCGGTCGGCGCCGCCGACCTGGTCCTGGCCTCATCCCCGGCGCTGGTACAGCGGCTTCCCGCCGCGCGCCGCCCACCCGTGTCGCTACCCAACGGGTGCGATCCGGAACAGTTCAGCCCGTCCGGACCGGTCGCGCAGTGGGCCCGGGAACTGCCCCACCCCCTGCTGGGGTACGTCGGCGCGGTGGACACGCGCGCGTTCGACGCCGAACTGGTGGCCGAGGTGGCCCGTCTGCGCCCCGACTGGACGTTCCTGATCGTCGGCCCGTCCACCCCCGCCGGCCGTGCGCCGCTGGCCGGACTCGCCAACGTCCTGCTGCGGGACCCGGTGGAGTTCGCCGCCGTGCCCGCCATCCTGCGGGCGTGCGACGCCTGTCTGATCCCGTACCGGCTCGGCGGCCTGATCGACTACGTGCACCCGAAGAAGGCCTACGAGTACCTCGCCCTCGGCAAACCGGTCGTCGCGACCCCGCTGCCGGCGCTCAAGCGACTCGACGGGCCGGTCCACCTCGGCGCGGGGCCGGCCGCGTTCGTCGCGGCGATCGAGGAGGCGCTGGGTTCCAGCGAGTGTCCGGACGCCTCGGCCCAGCGTCGGGAGGCGGCGCTGCGCAACAGTTGGTCGGCACGCGGCATCCAACTGCGGGACCTGATCGCCGGGTTGGCGGCCGGTAGATGAAGGCGGTAACGCTGCTGCCGCCGACGGTGGCCGGTGCGGGGCTGCTCGCGGCCACCGCCGTACTTCTTCCGCACGACGCCGTCGTGGCGGCCGTCATCCCCGGCACACCGGGGTCGGAGCCACGCGACTTCGGCCTGCTCGCCCTGGCGGTGGTCGGGTGTTGCGTCGCCTTCACCGTGTGGCCCTGGGTGGTGCTGCCGACGGCCATCGTCGGGGTTCTCGGCACGACCGCCGTGCTCGGTGACAGCTCCGTACGGTCGATCCTCGGGCTGCACGGCTTCCTGCTCGTCGCCGGGGCGGTCAGCCTGGTGTTCCGTCGGCTGGTGCTGGCAAAGCAGGAGCGGCGGGTACGCACCGTCGTCGACCTGCCGATGCTCCTGGTGGTCGTGCTCCTCGCCGCCGCGGCCGTGTACGGACTGATCCTGGGCAACCCTCCAGCCAGGGTGATGATCTCGGGCTACCACTTCGCCGTCATTCCCATCTACTACTTCATGGCCACGTACACCCTGACGACGACGGCCCGGATCAGGTCGGCGGGATCCCTGTTCGTCGTCATGTCCGCCGCCCTGACCCTCGTGACCTTGGCATCGCCCGGACGGCACGGCGGTGCCTGGTCCCTGATCGCGGCCCTGCCGTTGCTGGTCCTGAGCTGCCGTACCGAGGGTTGGCGACGCGCCGGGCTCGTCGCGCTGTCCGCGCTGTACCTGGTCGACGTGGTGTTGGCGTCGTACCGCACGACCTGGGTGCTCGCCGGAGCCGCCGTGCTGGTCCTCCTGGTCGGAGGCACCGGAGCGGTACGGCGCGCGGCCGCCGCCATGACCACCGCCGCGGCGCTGCTGCTGATCGGCGCGATCATGCTCAGCGAGGGCGTACGGAACCGTTCCGCGGAGATCACCACGGCGCTCGGGCAGGGCGCCGGCTACCGGCTACCGGAGGCGACGGTGGGAATCGACGCGTTCCTGTCGAACCCGGTCGTCGGTCTGGGGCTCGGACACTCCACCCCGGACGTCTACCTGCCCGGTTTCAAGGTGACCGACGTCGGACCGCTGTACCACGTCTTCTATGTGATGATCCTGGCCAACCTCGGGCTCGTCGGGCTGGTCCTCCTGCTCTGGCCGATCCTGCGCGCGGCCCGTGAGGGCCTGGTCGAGCGGGACGGCCTGCCGTTCGCGTTCACCGCCCTGATCTGCGGATTCCTGGTATCGGTGCTCTTCTCCGGCCCGGCCACCGGGCACTGGGCGCTCGGCCTGCTGCCGGCGTTGGTGTTCCTGACCAGACAACCGGACGGCATAGTGGTTCCGGCTCCCCGAATCGGGGCGACGAACATCGTGCCGAACACGACGCGAAACAGGGCGCCGGGTGCGACGCCGCACCCGGCGACGCCGGTGGGGGCACGATGAGCAGGCCAGCCGCCACCGCGGTCGTCGTCACCTACAACTCCGCCAACCACATCGACGACTGCCTCGCGGCGCTGGCGCAGGCGGATCTGGTCGTCCGGGTGGTGGACAACAACTCGGCCGACCGGACGGTCGCACTGGTCACCGAGCGGTTCCCGAAGGTCGAGGTGATCGCGAACCCGGCCAACGTCGGCTTCGCGGCGGCGGTCAACCAGGGCCTGACCGGTGTGGACACCGACGTGGTGCTGTTGGTCAACCCGGACTGTGTGCTGCCGGCGGCGACGGCACGGGAGTTGGTCAGGACCGTACGCGCCCGCCCGGACGTCGGCATCGCCGGTCCACGCCTGCGTGACCAGGCCGGCCGGATCGCGATCAGCGCCCATCCCTTCGAATCGCTCAGCAGCGTGCTCGCGTCCCGCTTCGGAGGTGCGCTGCTGCCGGTGGCGCTGCGCCGGCTGCTGAGCGGCAGCCGCCGACGCCGAGCGTACGACGCCTGCACGGGGCCAGCGGCGCCGATGGCCGTCGACTGGCTCTCCGGCGCCTGCCTCGCGGTGCGTACCCGGTTGATGCGGGAGATCGGCGGACTCGACGAGGGCTACTTCATGTACTACGAGGACGAGGAACTGTGCCTGCAGACGTGGCGGCGCGGCGCGGCGGTGGTCTACGTGCCCACGGTCGAGGCCATGCACGTGGGCGGCGCCAGCAGCGGCCCCGGCGCGACCTCGCCGCACCTGTACCGCAGCATGCTGCGCTTCTTCGCCCGCCACCGGCGCCGGACCTTCCAGTTGGTGCGCCTGGCCGTCGTACTCCGCGCGCTGATCGGGATGGGGCTCGCCGGCGCGCGGTGGCTCGGCAGTTCGACGCGACGGACCGGCAGGCGCGGCCGTGCCTGGTACGAGGTCTGCCGCATCGCGCTTTCCACCACCCCGGACGACGCCGCCCGGGAGCATCGCAAGGAACTCAGGAGACCGCAATGCACATGATGATCAGCGTGGTGGGTAAACGTACCGAGCATTGGATCAGCCTCTTCGCGGCGCTGGCCGCCCGGCCCGAGGTCAGTTTCACGATCCTGGCCGCGGACGTCTCGGATGCCACCCGACGCGACCTGGAACGGCTGAGCCAGCGCCGGCCCGGGCTGCGCTGCCACGTCGTACCGCACCGGTGGAGTGAGGACCGCACCGGGCACATGGCCTCGGTGCTGTTCCCGCGCGACAGCCTGCGGGCGCTGGCCCGGGAACAGCCGCCGGACGTCATCCACGTCATCGGTGAGGCGGCCTACCTGAGCACCTGGCAGGTGCTGCGCCTGCGCCGCCGGCATTGGCCGCACGTACCGGTGACGTTGTACGCGGCGCAGAACATCGTGATCCGGTTCCCGCTCCCGTTCCCGCTGATCGAACGGTACGTCTACCGCGCGGTCGACCACATCTTCCCGATCACCCCGGCCGCGCTGAACGTGCTGCGGGTCAAGGGGTACCGGGGGCGGGCCAGCCTCGTCCCGCTGGGCGTGGACACGCTGGCGTTCCAGCCTGCCCCGTCGGCGTCACCGCGGCCGTTCACGGCCGGTTTCGTCGGGCGGCTGGAGCCGCACAAGGGGATCGGTGACCTGCTCTGCGCGGCGGAGCTGCTCGACTGCGACCTGCTGGTGGTCGGTGACGGCAGCATGAGGGCCGACGTGGAGTTGGCGGCGGCCCGTCGTCCTGGTCGGGTGACCCTGCGCGGCTGGGCCGACCACAAGGCACTGCCGGGGCTGCTCGCCCGGATGGACGCGCTGGTGCTGCCGTCGATCGAACTGGTGCAGCGCAACGTCGTACCGTGGATCGGCATCCCGCTGCGGGAGCAGTTCGGCCGGGTCCTCGTCGAAGCGATGGCGTGCGGAGTTCCCGTGGTCGGCAGCGACGTCGGGGAGATCCCGTGGGTCGTCGGCTCGGCCGGGTTGACCTTCCCGGCGCACAACGCCACGGCACTCGCCGACCAACTGGGCCGGCTGCGCGACGATCCCGACCTCGCCCGGGACCTGGCGGTGCGGGGACTCACCCGCGCCAGCACCGAATTCGGCTGGGACCGCATCGGCGAACAGATGTGCCGGATCTGGGCCGAGGAGGCCGGCCTGGCCGGATCGGCCGGCGACGTACGCCCGATCCCGGGCATGGTCGGGGCGGGAGAGCAGATCGGTACGGGCAGGCATGCCGCCGCCTCGCTCTCGCGCCAGGGCACCCTCCCGGCCGCGGCCGACCTCGCCCGCTGGTCGAGTTCGTGACGGGATGGAGTCCGACGGCATGCGGGTGATCTACATCAGCGGCATGGGGCGCAGCGGCAGTACGCTCCTCGACCGGATGCTCGGCGCGCTGCCGGGGGTCTGCACGCTCGGTGAGGTGACCGACCTGTGGCGCCTCGTCGAACCCGGCAATCTGTGTGCCTGCGGGGCCCCGTATTCCGGGTGCGCCTTCTGGACCGCGGTGGGGGAGCGGGCGTTCGGCGGCTGGGATCGGGCCGACCTGGACCGTTTCGTGTTCCTGCGCCGGGTCGTCCCGCGCATCCGGCATGTCTCCTGGCTGGCCCGGCAGCAGCTGACCGGTGAACGGCTCGCGCTGGTCGACGAGTACGTCGACTATTTCGCCCGGGTCTATTCGGCCGCGGTCGAGGTGACCGGCGCGCGGGTCATCGTCGACTCGTCGAAGTTTCCCACCGTCGGGTTGTGCCTGCGCTTCGCGCGCGGTGTCGACCTGCGCGTGGTCCACCTGGTACGCGACCCGCGCGGTGTCGCCTACTCCTGGACCAAACAGGTGGCCAATCCGGGGACCGGGGCAGGCGTGCTGCCCCGCTTCCCGCCGACAACCTCGGCACTGCAGTGGAACCTGCAGAACTCCATCGCGGGGCTGCTCGGTTCGGCCCGCGGCTGGGGCGAGGGGGAGGCGGCGCACAAGGTCCCGATGCGACGCGTCTACTACGAGAAGCTGCTCGACAATCCCCGCGACGGCATCCGGAACCTTGCCGGATTCGCCGGAATCGACCTTGCCGAGGGAGACCTGTCCTTTCTCAGCGACGGGTACGCCGACCTTGCCGTACCGCACAACCTCGGTGGCAACCCGATGCGTTTCTCCACCGGTCGGCTGCCGCTTCGTCAGGACGATACGTGGCGAATGGCGCTTCCGCCGCGGCAGCGCCGGCTGGTCAGCGCGATCTGCGCGCCGCTGCTCATCTCGTACGGCTATCCGTTGAAGTGATCCGGCGCGGCGGCCGATCGAGCGGCGGCCGATCGAACAGGTGAGCTAGCACACGTATGACCGGGGATTTAACCGGGCGGCAAGTAGGGTCTGTGATCCTGCATACGGAGCCAGGCGACCGGACGACACCACGGCCACCGGCTTCGGCGAGTTCATACAGCCTGACATGCACTGGGTCGACCCCCCTACCCGGCCAGCCGGACCTGGAGAGTCATGTGACGAATCAAGCCACAGCGGCGCCCAACAAACTCGACGCCGCAGTCCTCAAGATTGCCGGAGTGGTCGTGCTCGGCGCGATCATGTCAATCCTCGACATCACCGTCGTCAGCGTCGCCCTGCCGACCTTCCAGCGCGAGTTCGACGCCTCGTACGCCGAGGTCGCCTGGACCATGACCGGCTACACCCTGGCGCTGGCCACGGTGATCCCGCTCAGCGGCTGGGCCGCCGACCGGTTCGGCACCAAGCGGCTGTACATGCTCGCCCTGCTGCTGTTCACGCTCGGCTCCGTGCTCTGCGCCAGCGCCGACTCGATCGGTCAACTCATCGCCTACCGGGTGCTCCAGGGCCTGGGCGGCGGCATGCTGATGCCTATCGGTATGACGATCATGACGCGCGCGGCGGGGCCGGAGCGGATCGGCCGGCTGATGGCGGTCCTCGGCATCCCGATGCTGCTCGGCCCGATCGGCGGACCGATCCTCGGCGGCTGGCTGATCGACGCGGCGAGCTGGCACTGGATCTTCCTGATCAATCTCCCGATCGGCGCGATCGCGCTCGTCTACGCCTTCTTCGCGCTGCCCAAGGACAACGCCGAACCGTCCGAGTCGTTCGACTTCGTCGGCATGCTGATGCTGTCGCCGGGTCTGGCCCTGTTCCTCTACGGCATCTCGTCGCTGCCGGAGACCGGCACGATCGCCAGCACCAAGGTCTGGGCCACCATGCTGGCCGGCGCCATCCTGGTGGTCAGCTTCGTGCTCTACTCGTTCAGGCCGCGCCACCCGCTGCTGGACCTGCGGCTGTTCCGTAACCGCAACCTGACGGTGTCGTCACTCTCGCTGTTCGTGTTCATCATCGCGTTCATGGGTGCCGGGCTGCTCTTCCCGAGCTACTTCCTACAGGTACGCGGTGAGTCGACGCTGCACGCCGGGTTGCTGATGGCGCCACAGGGCATCGGCGCGATGCTCACCATGCCGATCGCCGGTGCGCTGGCCGACAAGATCCCGGTCGGCCGTACGGTGCCGTTCGCGTTGGTGCTGATCGCCGCCGGTTTCTTCACCTTCACCCAGGTCGGTACGGACACCTCGTACCTGCTGCTGTGCGGTTCGCTGTTCGTGATGGGTCTGGGCATGGGCGGCACGATGATGCCGATCATGACCTCGGCACTGCGTACGTTGACCAACCACGAGGTGGCGCGCGGTTCGACGCTGGTGAACATCCTCCAGCAGATCGGCAGTTCCATCGGTGCGGCGATCATGTCGGTGATCCTCACCAGCCAGCTCAACGGCTCGGGCCCGATCCCCGGCCTGACCGACCCGCGTACCGGTGAGCCGATCACCGAGGCGGGCGCGGCGATCGCCAGCCAGCAGGGCGCGCAACTGCCGGTGGAGCCGTCGATCATCGAGCGTGGTCTGGCGTTCGTGGCCGACTCGTTCGCCACGACGTTCTGGGTCGGCTTCGCGCTGGTGCTGGCGACGTTCATCCCGATCGCGTTCCTGCCCCGCAAGCGCGACGCGGCTCGCCTGCAGACCGACCCGAGCGGCGACGGCGGCGACCGCGCGGTGCCGGTGATGGTCCACTAGGTCCACCGTGCTGGCAGCCTGAGCCGCTGCCAACGCAAACAGCAGGTCGGAGCCCGTCCCCAGGCAGGGGGCGGGCTCCCGATCCTTACCAGGGCACCGGTCGGTACCCGCGCTTTCGGGCGTTTACGTCGGGCCGGCCCGGTTCATCACCTCCGGCGTCCAGGTCTCGCCGGGAACATCGCCGGACAGTCACGGTTTCAGCATCCTGGGCGCCATGCGTAACCGAATCATCCTCGCCGGGGCGGCGGCGGTGCTGGCCGCCGCCGCGATCGGCGTCATCACCGGCCCAGCCGTCGCCGGGCCCGTGTGCGACGTGCCCAACCCGCCACCGGTCTGCGATCCGGGGGACGGGGCCGGCAGCCCGACCGTCACCCTCGCCACCCCGATCCGTCAACCGAGTGGGTTGGTGGTGAGCGGCACCGCGAAGGATCCGGACGGGTCCACCGGCGTCCAGGTACAGATAAAGATCCAGGGCGTGGTCGTCGGCACCCTGACGGCCAACCGCACCACCGGCGCGTACTCCGGCACCGTGCCGGCACGGGCGGGCAGCACGGTCTGCGCGCTGGCCAGGAACCAGAACGAGGGCCAGGACAAGTCCGTCTGCCGGACCTTCGCCGTACAGGTCGATCCGTTCGGTTCGGTGGACGGCGTCACGCCGGGGCCGGCAGGCCTGCGGGTACGGGGCTGGGCGATCGACCCGGACACGGCCAACCCGGTAGACGTGCACGTCTACGTCGACGGCGCCTTCGCGACCTCGGTCAACGCGTCCGGAAGCCGGCCGGACGTCGCCGGGGTCTACCCCGCGTACGGCGCGGCGCACGGCTACGACCTGACCCTGCCCGCCGGACGCGGACAGCACACCGTCTGCGTCTACGGCATCAACGTCGGCACCGGAACCGTGAACACACAACTCGGCTGCGGCACGGTCAGCCAGGGCGGACCGCCGGCCGCGCCGAGCATCCAGGTCAACGCCTCGCCGACCCTGCCGAAGATCTGGGTGTACGTCGCCCCGGCCAGCGCCGACGCGACCGGCTTTGTCATCGACCGCTCGGCGAGCGGCAGCGCCGGCCCGTGGGTGCAGGTGCACAGCAACAGCCTCACCGGTAGCGCGAGCTTCACCTGGGAAGACGGCAGCGTGGTGCAGGGCACCAACTACTGCTACCGGGTCCAGGCGGTCAACCCGTACGGCGCGGGCGTCTCCCCGGTCGTCTGCCGGGACCTGCCGCTGCCGGCACTGCCGAGGCCGACCGACGTCACGGTGACCGGGGTGACCGCGAATTCCGCCACCCTGAACTGGACCGACAACGCGGTGGACGAAACCCAGTACCGGATGGACATCGTCGGCCGGAGCAACCACTACCGGCCCGGCATGGCCGGCACCGGCTCCCGCCTGAGCTTCACCTTCACCGACCTCGACCCCGGCAAGAAGCTCTGCTTCCAGGTCGGGCCGATCAAACCGGGGTACGGCTACGACCCGGCGACGGAGGTCTGCGTCACCACACCGACCACCCCCACCCCGCCACCGACGCCGACCTCGGTGCGTACCGCGAATCTCTGGAACTGTGAGGACAGCGGCCTGGCCGGCAGCATCTGGTTGTTCGACCACGGCAGCGGCGCCTGGACCCGGGCCGCGTCCGCGCCGAGCAGCTGGGTGGACAGCCTCTGCGGGATCCCGTACTCCCGGCCGTCGGCCAGCGTCAACCTGCCGGACGGGCGGACCGTGACCGTCGTCCTGGTGATCGTCGACGGTCGATTCTGCCGCTCGGAGGATCCGAGCCAGTCCGCCTGCCGGGTCTGGGAGGCCGGCCCGGTGCTCGGCGGTAGGTCCGGCATCGTCACCGACGACGTGATGCTCTGACCGGCTGACGCCAGCGGCGACCCCCGGGAGCACGATCGACCCGACCACGACCAGTCGACCGAGCGTCGGCGCCGGTTGGTCCGATACGGACCGACCGGCGCCGATGCCGTACGCCCGGTTGCCCGGCGGTATTCGTTGCGTCTGCCCACCGCGTCGTAAGCGGTATTCGTTCCACCCGCCCACCGTGTCGTAATCGGACAGTGGCCGGGGCGCGTTTCTCGTACAGTGGTCGCCGTCGACGGGAGACGAGTCGTGGCAGACACCGGCAACCACCCGGCACCACCGTCCCAGGTCCCGCCGGAGCGCACACGATGGCACTCCGCGCCCTGGTGGGTAGGGGTTTCCGGTCTGTTCACCGTGGTGGGTGTGGTCGTGGCGATCCTCGCCCTCGTCTACGCGCCGCAGGACAACTCCGACGTGTCGCAGCCGCGGCCGACCGAGGCCGCTGGCCCGTCCAATCCCGGTCCCCCGAGCCCCTCGACAGCGGGGCCGGCGAGCACCACCACCCCCGCCGTGGCACCGTCCGCGCCGTCCTACCTGGACCCGGTGACGGAGGAGCTCCGGCTCGCCCCGCCGTCCGTCGGCGTGTCGATGTGGTTGGACGTGGACCAGCCGCGGGTGTTCCGGGCGGCGAGCTACGAGGAGGAGGTGGAGGCGAAAACCTGGGCAGACCTGGAGTACACCTCGGACGGCGAGTTCTCCACCCAGTTCACCAGGGAGTTCGCGCGGGTGGGGTTCGTGCCGGCCGGCGACGTGACGGTCGACCAGTGCCTGGCGAAGGTGGAGTTGCAGGCGCTGGGGGACCACGAAACGGTGGAGGTCGGGCGCAACATCTGCGTCGTCTCCGCTCAGGGCACCGTGGCCTGGATTCGGGTCACGCGGTTCACCGAGCCGAGGCTGTACGACAATCCGACCCTGCTGGTGCGGGCAACCATCTGGAAGCCCGCCGACTCCTGACGCCCGTACCCGAGCGGGTCGTTCACCCGCTGAGGCCCGGCGTGTTCACCGGCTCGGTCATCTGGCGGATGCCGGTCGGCAACTGCGAGCGCATGTCGTCGAACTCGTAGTCCGGCACCGCCTCGCGCAGCGTACTCAGCACCGCCGCCGCGCCGGGTGCCGCCTGCGCGTCGTCCAAGCCGGCGCGCTCACCCACCCGTCGCAGGAACTCGGCGAGGTCGAACGGGTCGGCGAACTCGCGGCTCGACGGCTTGCGCAGCGAATCGGCCAGTCGGGTGGGGACCTTGTCGGCCAGGTCCTGCGACTCGCCCGCACTGATCCGCTCGGCCAGCGTCTGGAGTGTGGCGTAGGTGAGGGCGGTGGCCTGCTCGGTCGAATGACCTGTCCGTCGGGCGACGGTGGCGATGAAATCGTCGTACGTCACGTCGGAGCCTCCTCGTTGCGCGGCGGGCACGCCCGGCGGGTCGTCCCGCTGACGCCTGCAACGACGGGCTTCCCCGCGGCCGGCCGACCAAACAGCGGTACGCGCAACCGAGGTGTGCCGGCTCGGGTGTACACGCTCCGGTCCCGGGTACGCCGGCAGTGACGGTCCCGTACCGCCGGTGCGGTCCGCTACTCGGTGGGCTGCTTGCGGTGTACGTCGACGAGGAATCGGCTGAGGTCGCCGCGGTGGAATCCGGCGAACCGTTCGAGCGGCATGCCGGAGTCGTCGAACGCGAGGCTGCGCAGGATCAGCAGGGGAGCACCGGGAAGAACCTGGAGCGCCTCTGCCATCGACTCGCTCGCGAGTCCTGCCTCGATCGAGCGCCGTCCGGTCGCGAACTGGACGCCGTACTTGCGTTCCAGCAGTCCGTAGAGGGAGACGTTCGACAGGTCCTCGTCGAGCACGAACCGGCCGATGGAGAGCGGTAGCTGCGTGATGGTCAGCGCCCACGGCTCCTCGTTGACCATCCGCAGTCGTTCGATCTCGACGACGGTGCTACCGGGCGCCACCCCGAGTTCGGCGGCGACCGCGGCGCTGGCCGGTACGGTCTCCAGCCGCCGTACCGCGATCGACTGTTCACCGCTGCGACCCCGGACGTCCTCTTCGAACAGGCCGATCATCGCGTGCCCGAAGCCCTCGGACGTCTTGCGGTCGGCGACGAACGTCCCCCGGCCCTTGACCCGCGAGATGACCCCTTCGAGTTCGAGTTCCTGGAGCGCCTGGCGGACGACGGTCCGCGACACCCGGTACCGCTCGCACAGCTCGAAGTCGCCGGGCAGCCGGTCGCCCGGTTCGAGCCCACGCGCCGAGATGTCCTGGACTATCAGCAGCTTGAGCTGGTGATAGAACGGCAGCGCGGAGCCACGGTCGATGGCGGGAACAGGGTGCACGGTGACGACCATAGCCGCTCACCGTCGCGTTGACGTAGCCGCACGTCGCGACGTTTTGCGTCACACCCGCGGCCGGCTCGACCGCGCAGCCGCCGGCCCGCCGCGGCTCGCGCAGCCGCGTCCGTCCCTGGCCCCAGCGGGTCGACGGTCCGACTCCGCTTGCGATGACAAGCCGTCGAGACGCCTATAACCGGCAAATACCGCCAATAGGGCTTCATGCGCTCTTCGCCCACGAATCGTCGTCCGACCTGCACGTAAATCGCCCGTTAGAGCCCATATTCCGGACCGATTCGACCGGCACCGGGGCTGCTGTTTCGGACTCGATTCGAAGGGTTGACATCCTGTACGTACAGGATGACACTGCTCGTCACGGCCGGCGCTTCGCCCCGCCTGCCGGGACTTTGCCTCTTGAGCAACGGAGCAGAGAGATGACCATTCGTCCACGCACAACAGCACTGCTCGCGGCGGTGGCCGTGGTGGTGCTCGCAGTTGTGGGTGTCATCGTGTACAACGCCACCCGGAGTTCCACCGACTCGTCCGACACCGTGACCTGGTGGGTTCCCGACTGGGACTGGGACGTCGCCACGACCCTGGTACAGAAGTTCGAGAGCGAGAACCCCTCGCTGCACGTCGAGATGGTGAAGACGACCGGTGCCACGGTCGCGAACAAGGTGTCCGTCGCGCTCGACGCCGGCAACGCACCCGACCTGATCACCGAGTCCATCGCGCGTACCAAGACCTACATCGACAAGGGACAACTGGCCGACCTGACCAGCCTCTACGACGACAAGATGCCGGCTTCGGACTTCGCCCCCGGGCTGACCGAGACGCTCTCCGTCGACGGCAAGACGTACGCGGTGCCGTACCGGTGGGCGACGAACGCGCTCATCTACAACAAGGACCTGTTCGACAAGGCCGGCATCGCCGGCCCGCCCACCACCTGGGCGGAGTTCGTCGAGGACGCCAAGAAGCTCACCACCTCGACCGTCGCCGGAACGGCGTGGCCGATGCAGGGTGACCCCAGCGACCTGACCCTGCGCTTCCTCGACTTCGCCCTGCAGAACGGCACGACGATCGAGAACGGTACGCCGAAGTTCACCCAGGACTCGGTCGAGCAGGCGCTGCAGCTCATGGGCAAGTCGGTTGTCGACGGGTACGCCACCAAGAGCTCGTTCGAGCTGGACAACACGGGAATCCGCGACCTCTTCCTCCAGGGTCGGGTCGGCATGTACCTGGGCGGCGTGTTCGACGCCGACACGGCGGCGACGCAGAAGTTCCCGGTCGCGACCGCCATCGCCCCCGGCCCGAGCGGACCCGGTGTGCAGGAGGGTGTCGGCTGGACCTACATCGTGCCGAGCAAGGCCAAGAACCTCGACGGCGCGAAGACGCTCGCGTCCTTCCTCGGACGCCCGGAGAACATGGCGAGCCTCACCCTGACCTTCCCCGCGCGGGTGAGCGCGACCCAGGACGCCAAGTTCCAGACCGACGTCCGCAAGCCCTTCGGTGAGCAGCTCGCGAAGTACTCGGTCCCCGCCCCGAACGACCCCCGGTGGACCGCGATGATCCCGTTCGTACACGACACGATCCAGGAGATCGCGCTCGGATCGAAGAGCCCGCAGGAGGGGGCTGCCGCGATCATGGCCCAGGCCGAGAAGAACCTCGGCGGCGCCAAGTGAGCACGACCGACACGGTGCGTCGGACCAGCCGGCCGGGTTCACGCCCGGCCGGCCGGCCCGGCACGGGGGCGACCCGCCGCGGGATCGCCCTCATGCTCCCGGCCGCCATCCTGATGGCAGTCCTGACGGTCGTCCCGGTCATCGCGGTTCTCCAGCGCGCCCTCTCCGACACCGACGCGTTCAGCCGGCTGTTCGACGCGCCGAACTTCGGGCGCATCATGCTCAACACGCTCGTCTGGACGCTGGTGTCCGTCGCGGGCGCGGTCCTGATCGGGTACGCGGCCGCGTTGCTGCTGCGTTCGCCGTACCTGCGGCTCACCGGGGCGTGGCGCGGACTGTTCATGATCCCGTGGATCATCCCCGGCGTGGTCGGCGCGACGGTCTGGCGCTGGAGCCTGTCCAGCGACTACGGCCTGGTCAACCACTGGCTCATCCAGGCCAACGTCATCCAGCACCCGATCGCCTGGCTGTCCAACCCCGATGTGGTGCTCTACGCCGTCGCGCTGATCCAGATCTGGACCACGGCACCGTTCGTGATGCTCATGGTCTCGGCGGCGCTGACCGGCATCCCGGCCGAACGGTACGAGGCGGCCCGGCTGGACGGGGCGTCCGGCTGGCAGACCTTCGCCTACATCGTGCTGCCGGCCATCCGTTCGACCACCTGGATCGCCGTCCTGACGCTGGTCACCTGGGCGCTCAACTCGTTCACGATCATCTGGGTGATGACGAGCGGCGGCCCGGCCGGTGCCTCGACCATCCTGCCGATCCAGCTGTACCAGGCATTCCAGCGCGGCGACCAGTCGCTGGTCTCCGCGATCGCGGTGCTGCAGCTGGCGATCTGCGCGGTGTTCGTGGCGATCTACGCGCGAGCGATGCGGTCCGACCTGGAGGAGTTGTCATGACCCGGTCCTTCGCCCGGCGCCCCGTGCTCGCGGTGCTCACCTGGGTCGCGCTCGCCGCCGTGCTGGTCTGGACGCTCTGGCCGATCGTCCTGATGGTCTTCACGTCGTTCAAGCCGGGCAGCGAGATCTTCGCGATCCCGCCGACGCTGACGCCCAAGCACTGGACGTTCGACAACTACACCAACGTCTTCACCCAGTCGTCGATGCCGCATGCCCTGGTGAACTCCATCATCGTGGGCCTGCTGGTCGCGGCGGCCACGCTGATCTTCTGTTTCAGCGCCGGGTACGCGCTCGCGCGATTCAAGTTCAAGGGCGCCCGCTCGGTCGCGCTGTTCATCCTCGTCGGGCAACTGGTGCCGCTGAGTGTGCTGCTGCTGCCGCTGTACAAGATGGTCAACAAGCTGCAGTTGCTGGACACGACCATCGGGCTCGCGTTCGTCCACCTCACGATCACGGTGCCGCTGGTCACCTGGATGATCCGCAACCAGATCGCGGCGATACCGATCTCCCTGGAGGAGGCCGCCGAGATCGACGGCGGCTCCCGGTTCGACGCGGTGAGCTACGTGACGCTTCCGATCGCCGCACCGGGGCTCGCCGCCGCCGGCATGTTCGCCTTCCTCCAGTCGTGGCACGAGTTCCTGTTCGCCTCGGTGTTCGCCACGTCGGAGTCCGCGCGGACCGCGCCGGTCGCCCTGACGGAGTTCGCGACCGAATACCACGTCGACTGGGGGTCGACGATGGCGGCGTCGGTGGTGCTGACCGTACCCGTGGTCATCGTCTTCATCGCGTTGCAGCGGTACCTCATCGGCGGACTGACCAGCGGCGCGGTCAAGGGCTGAGCGCCCACCGCGCTTCGAAAGAGAGCACTGACACTATGAAGATCCTTGACGTCCGCTGCGCCGTCATCGGGGCAAGTCCGATCGTCCGGGTGGTCACCGACGAGGGCATCGACGGTTTCGGCGAGATCGAGTACTCCAAGCCGGCGATACACACCCTGGTCGGGCTCTACTCGGATCTCCTCGTCGGGCAGGACCCCACCGACGTGGAGCGGTGCATGCTCCGGATCCGCCGGTTCGGCGGCTTCAAGCCGTGGGGGGCCCTGGTCTCGGCGATCGAGATGGCGCTGTGGGACGTGGCCGGGAAGGCAGCCGGCCTGCCCGTCCACAAGCTGCTCGGCGGCAAGGTCCGGGACCGGGTACGGGTCTACAACGGTGGCGTACGGCCGGTCCTGCGGGGGCACGAGCCGGAGGACTACGCGGCGTCGATGGCCGAGATGGCTGCCGCGCCGGAGGGCTTCACCCTGTTCAAGGAGGGCGTCGGGTTCCACGGTTTCATGGCGCCGAACGTGTCCGACTTCTTCTACGGCGACCTGCGCGAGGGGCCCAAGCACCCGAACCGCGGCATGCTGACCCGGAAGGGAATCGACCACGTCATCGCCTCGGTGCAGGCGATGACGGACGTGCTCGGCGAGCACCGCGGCCTGGCCCTGGACATGGGACCGGGCTTCACCGTCCCGGATGCCATCACGGTGCTGCGCGCGCTCGAACCGCTGCACATCGTCTGGGCGGAGGACCTGCTCAGCGGCGACGGCGTGCCCTGGGTCGACGCCGCCCAGTACCGCGAGGTGACCCGGGCGACGAGCGTCCGTACGCACACCGGTGAGCAGATCTACCTGCGTAACAACTACAAGGAACTGATCTCGACCCAGGCGGTACGGGTGATCGGCCCCGACCCCGGCGACGTCGGCGGCATCGCCGAGCTGAAGTGGATCGCCGAGTACGCGGACCTGCACGGGATCCAGATCGCCCCGCACGGCGTCAGCAGCGGGCTGTTCGGGCTGGCAGCCCTGGTACAGGTGTGCGCGACGCTGCCGGACAACTTCATCGCGTTCGAGTACCCGGTGCCGACCCACGACTGGTGGTACTCGATCGTGCGGGGCCTGCCGGACCCGATAGTGGTCGACGGTTTCGTCACGGTCGGCTCCGCACCCGGCCTGGGTATCGAGATCGACCGCGAGGCGGCACTGGCCCACATGGAGCCGGCCGACCACCATTTCTTCGACTGGATCCCCCGGAGCTGACAGCCATGCACAGTCCCGACCACGAGGTCTCGACCCGTCCGCTGGGCGCGACCGGGCTGCAGATCACCCCGCTGACGATCGGCGGCGCGCCGCTCGGTTCGATGCCGGGCAACTTCGGCCGCGAGGTGCCACCGGAGGCGGGAGTCGCCACGGCCCTGGCGGCGCTGACGGGGCCGGTACGCGCGCTCGACACGTCGGCGGCGTACAGCGCGGGGGAGTCGGAACGCCGGATCGGCGCGGCGATCAGACAGGTCGGCGGACTGCCCGAGGGGTACGTCCTCTCCACGAAGATCGCCCGCGACCTCGACTCCGGTACGTTCGACGGGGCGCAGGCCCGACGGTCGATCGCGCAGAGCCTGCGACGCCTCGGGCTCGACCGGGTTCCACTGCTGTACCTGCACGATCCGGAGAAGAACGACTTCGACCAGATCATGGAGCCCGGCGGACCCGTTGACGTGCTCCGGGAACTGCGCGACCGTGGTGTGGCCACCTCGATCGGTGTCGCCGGCGGCGACCTCGGGACAATCGAGCGGTACGTCCGTACGGGGTACTTCGACGTCGTACTCACGCACAACCGGTGGACGCTGGTGAACCGGTCCGCCGGTCCGCTGGTCGAACTCGCCGCCTCGATGGGGCTGGGTGTCGTCAACGCCGCCGTGCTCGGCGGGGGGATCCTCGGCTCGGGTGCCGGCGGCTCACACCGGTACGCGTACCGGGAGGCGCCGGCCGAGCTGCTTGACGCCATCGGTGAGATGGAAGCGGCGTGCCGCGACCACGGGGTGCCGCTCGCCGCGGCCGCGATCCAGTTCTCCACCCGTGACCCGAGGATCGCCAGCACCATCATCGGTGCGTCGCGTCCCGAGCGGATCGACGAGGCGGTGGCGCTCGCGTCGATCGCCGTACCGGATGCGCTCTGGGCCGACCTGGACCTCGTCGCGGCCCGCGTCGACCCGGCGACCCTGCCCGCCTGACCGGCACCACAGACGCCCATGACCAGCCAGACGACCATCACCGACCAAGAGGGAACCGCCATGTCCCAAACTCCTTCGCAGCCGCTGCGTGTCCTGCTCTTCGGTTACGGACTGGCGGGCCGGGTGTTCCACGGCCCGCTGCTCACCGCCGCCGGTGACTACCGCGTCGACGTGATCGTCACGTCGGATCCGGGCCGGGCCGAGGCGGCGCGCGCCGACCATCCCGGTGCCCGGGTGGTGGCCGACGCCGACGCGGCGTTCGCGCTTGCCGGCGACTGCGACCTCGCCGTCGTCTGCACGCCGAACGACACCCACGTCGAGCTGGCCCGCCGCTCGCTCGACGCGGGCCTGCACGTCGTGGTCGACAAGCCGCTCGCGCTGACCGCGACCGAGGCGGAGGGACTCGTCGCGGCGGCCGACGCCGCGGGCCGCACCCTCACGGTGTTCCAGAACCGGCGTTGGGACGGCGACTTCCTCACCGTGCGCGAGGTCCTCGCCTCCGGCGAACTGGGCGACGTTTTCGCTTTCGAGTCCGCCTTCGAATGGTGGAAGCCCGAGGTCACCGACGGCCGCAAGGACCGCACCGTGCTCGCCGACGGCGGGGGCATCCTGTACGACCTCGCACCGCACCTCGTCGACCAGGCACTCCTGCTCTTCGGCCCGGTCCGCGCCGTACACGCCGAGGTCGACGCCCGGCGACCGGGCGCGGTGAACGACGACGACGTACTCGTGTCGCTGGAGCACGAGAGCGGGGTCCGCAGCCGGCTGTGGATGAGCAGCGTGGCCGCCCAGGTGCGGCCCCGCTTCGTCCTGCGCGGTACCCGCGGCTCCTACGTGACCTTCGGCCTCGACCCGCAGGAGTCCCAGCTCCTGGCGGGCTCCCGGCCCGGCGACGCGGACTTCGGGGTGACACCCCGGGAGCGGTGGGGGCGCCTCGGTGCCACCCCCGACCTACGCGACGTGCCCACCCGGCGGGGCTCGTACGAGTCGTACTACCCGGCGCTGGCCACCGCGCTGCGCACGGGTACGCGACCGCCGGTCGATCCGCGCGACAGCATCGCGGTGCTGCGGGTCATCGAGGCGGCCCTACGCTGACGAGCCGGACGGTCCCGGGTGCACCAAAGGTACGGATGCCCTGAAGTCTGACTAATACGAAGAGCCTCTGTTTCCTCCTGAAATCGTACGTACCCTGAGGGTTCGGGTGCGGCGCACAAGGAGGCGGCATGGTGTGCAGGCGTGGTGCCCGGCCGGCGACCGTCCGGTACGGGCGCCGCCGTACCGGGCTGACCAGCCCGTCCAGCCTCCGTCTGATCATGATCCTCGGGCTGGTGGTCGGCTCCATGCTGGGTGGCGGCTACGTCCTCGCCCGGGTGCTCGGTACACCCGGGCCACCACGGGACCTGCTCGGCGCCTCGCCCGCGCCGTCACCCGACCTGCCCCGCACTTCGCCCGGACCGACCGGCGACCTGCCCGGTACCCCGACCGCGCCGAGCCCGTCCGGTGCCGTCGCCGGTTCACCGGTGCCCGCGGACCCGCCCGGTACGCCCCGGACGTCGGCCGGCCCTGGCCCGGACGCCCCGGCCGATCCCGGTTCGGACGCGCCGTTCGCCGACGACCGCCCACGACTGCCGATGGGAACCGACGGCCCGTACGGCAGCCGGCTCGGCACCGGCTCGGGCTACGTGGCGCTCACCTTCGACGACGGGCCGAACCCGCAGTACACCCCGCAGGTCCTCGCCGAGTTGGAACGTCACCGGGTCAGGGCGACCTTCTGCCTGGTCGGCGAGCTGGCCGCGGCGTACCCGGAGCTGGTCCGGGCGATCGCCGCCGCTGGCCACACCCTCTGCAACCACTCCTGGTCCCACGACCCGG
The DNA here is from genome assembly GCF_040676775.1 of Micromonospora sp. NPDC049523. Lineage (NCBI taxonomy): Bacteria > Bacillati > Actinomycetota > Actinomycetes > Micromonosporales > Micromonosporaceae > Micromonospora > Micromonospora sp. NPDC049523. The sequence continues at coordinate 69,784 of NZ_JBFAPP010000023.1, forward strand.
TACTGGGCAGGCGGACGAAGGCGGCGATCCGGGCCGACCTGACCCGTACCAACGAGGCGATCCGGGCCGCGGTGCCGCAGGCGCGGATCGCCTACTACCGCCAGCCGTACGGGTACTGGACCACCGGGGCGGTGGCCACGGCCTGGGAACTCGGCATGACCTCGGTGCACTGGGACGTGGACTCGAAGGACTACGACCGGCCCGGCGCCGGCAGCATCGCGTCGAACGTCACCGCAGGCGTCACCGCCGGTTCGATCGTGTTGATGCACGACGCCGGTGGTAACCGGCAGCAGACGGTCAGCGCGCTGCGGACCATCCTGCCCAACCTGGTGCGGCGCTTCGCGTTGGAGTCCCTACCGACCGGGCCATCCCGGGGCGACCCGGACCGCCCCGGATGACCGGGACCGCGGGCACCCGCGGCACCGCTCCTAGGTGGGCAGCGGCCGGTCGTCGACGACCTGCTTCATGACGAGCGTGGAGTTCAGCCGCTGGATGCCGGGGAGCACGGCGAGTGTGTCGTCCTCCAGTTGCTGGTACGCGGCCAGGTCGGCGGTGACGATCCGGAGCAGGTAGTCGGGGTCGCCGAAGAGCCGCTGGGCCTGCACGACGTTGGGGATGCGGGCGACGGCCGCCTCGAAGCCCAGCAGGGTGTCGCGGTCCTCCTGGCGCATGGTGACGAAGACGAGTGCCTGGAAGGTGAGACCGACGGCGGTGGCGTCCACGATCGCCCGGTAGCCCCGGATCGTGCCGCTGCGCTCAAGCTCCCGCAACCTCCGGTGGCATGGCGAGATGCTCAACCCGATCCGGGTCGCCAGTTCCGTGATGGTCAGACGACCGTCCTCCTGTAGCAGCGCAAGGATTTTTCGATCGATGGCGTCCATCGAGTAGATCCTTCCACGAACAGTCCCTGGAGGGGGCGAAGTTGGAAGCACCTTTGGGCAGTTCGTCGATATCGTTTCGGTAACCACGAGTAAGCGGAGGAAGGAGCACCCATGGCCGCCGGTGCCGTGCTCGCCTTCTGGCTGGTCGCCCTGCTGTTGATCGTCGTACCGGGCGCGGACTGGGCCTTCACCATCGGTGCGGGACTGCGCGGGCATTCGGTCCTGCTCGCGGTCGGTGGTCTGGTCGCCGGTTACGCCGTGGTCACCGTCGTCGTCGCCGCGGGAGTCGGCGCGTTGGTCGCGGGTTCACCGGCCGTCCTGACCGGACTGACCGTCGTCGGTGGCCTCTACCTGATGTGGCACGGGGTGACCACGTTCGCCAGACCCTCCGTCCCGGGCGCGGTCCCGACCGTGGCGCCGGGAGCCGTGCCGGCCATGCCGGGCGGCACCGACTGGGGCACCTTCGCGCGGGGCGTCGGTGTGAGCGGGCTCAATCCGAAGGGGTTGCTGATCTTCCTCGCCCTGCTGCCGCAGTTCACCGACCCGCGCGGGCGCCTGCCGGTGGCCGGTCAGATCGGGGTGCTCGGGTTGGCCTTCATGGTGACCTGCGCCGTGTTCTACCTCGTCCTCGGTTTCCTCGCCCGGACGGTCCTGCACACGCGCCCGATGGCCGCCCGCGTGGTCGGCCGCTTCTCGGGTGCCGCGATGGTCGTCGTCGGCGCCACCCTGTTCATCGAGCGCCTCCTCGGCTAGACGGGTTGCCCGGGCGACGGCGTCGGGCCGGTCGAGATCGAAGGCGACAGTGTTGAACCGTCTCAAGAATGCCCCCTGTGCCGGGGCTCAGCGAAGTGGCGGCTGGTGCGGCCATCGGCGGTCGTCGTCCACTCCGGAGCTCGGTCACGCCGCAGATCCTGTGGGGATGCACGCAGGCCCCACCTGTGGTACGGCGGCGGAGGGGAAAGGCTTTTCCTGACCTGTCCGGCTCGGCAGCCATCGAAAACTATTGACCACCCACGAAACCTGCGCTTAACGTCTATCTATCAACCACTCGTGAAACGTTTCATCGGTTGGGGGTTGTCGTGCCCAAGCGCGACCACGCCGCCGGGGAGCCACTGCTCTCCCTGAGTGGAGCGAGCAAGTCCTTCGGTGCCGTCGCCGCCCTGCGTGACGTCTCGCTGGAGCTTCGTCCGGGCGAGGTCCACGCACTCGTCGGGGAGAACGGCGCGGGCAAGTCGACACTGGTCAAGATCCTGGCCGGCGTGCATGCCCCGGATACCGGGACGCTGATGCTCGACGGCAGGCCGCTGGTGCTCAGCGGTCCGGCAGACGCCCAGGCGGCCGGCATAGCGGTGATCTACCAGGAGCCGACGCTCTTTCCCGATCTGTCGATCGCGGAGAACATCTTCGTCGGCCGCCAGCCGCTACGCGCCTTCCGACGCATCGATCGGGAACGGATGCGGCAACGGACCACCGAGTTGTTCGCGCGTCTGGGCGTAACGCTGGATCCGGACCGCCCGGCGCACGGCCTGTCCATCGCCGACCAGCAGCTCGTCGAGATCGCAAAGGCGCTCTCCTTCGACGCCCGTGTCCTGGTGATGGACGAGCCGACGGCCGCACTGTCCGGTGTCGAGGTGGAGCGGCTGTTCACCGTCGCCCGGTCGCTGCGTGAGTCGGGAGCCGCGGTCCTGTTCATCTCGCACCGCTTCGACGAGGTCTTCGCCCTCTGCCAGCGGATCACCGTCATGCGCGACGGCCGATGGGTCTCCACCGACCCGGTCGGCGACCTCGACGTACCGGAACTGGTCCGGCGGATGGTCGGCCGCGAGATCACCCAACTCTTTCCGAAGACCGCCACGGAGCCGGGCGAGGTGCTGCTGGAAGTCCGCGACCTGACCCGGTACGGCGTCTTCGAGGACGTCGACTTCCGGGTCCGGGGCGGTGAGATCGTGGCGCTCGCCGGACTGGTCGGCGCCGGCCGCAGCGAGGTGATCCGGGCGGTCTTCGGCATCGACAGGTACGACTCCGGCGAGGTCGCCGTGGCGGGCGTACGGCTGCCGCGCGGCAGACCGGCGGCGGCGATGGCGGCCGGCCTGGCCCTGGTGCCCGAGGACCGCCGCCAGCAGGGGCTGGTCATGGAACTCTCGATCGAGCGCAACACGACGCTGACCCGGCGCTGGCAGCTCGCGAGGCTCGGCCTGCTCGGTCGGGCGGCCGAACGGCGCTCGGCCGGCACCTGGCTGCAACGTCTCCAGGTCAAGGCCGGGCGGCCCACCGATCCGGTTTCCACTCTGTCCGGTGGCAACCAGCAGAAGGTGGTGCTGGCCAAGTGGCTCTCCACCACCCCGAAGGTGCTCATCGTCGACGAGCCGACCCGGGGCATCGACATCGGCACGAAGACCGAGGTCCACCGGCTGATGTCGCAGCTCGCCGCCGACGGCGTCGCGGTGCTGATGGTCTCCAGCGAGCTACCGGAGGTGCTGGGCATGGCCGACCGGGTGCTGGTCATGCACGAGGGGCGACTGGTCGCGGAGATCGACCGCGACCGGGCGGACGAGGAATCGGTGATGTTGGCGGCCACCGGTCAAGCCGGAGCCGGCGGGAGGGACACGCCGTCATGACCACCACGGCCCGAGCCGGACAGGCTGCGAGCGCGCCCCCGCCGGCCACCGCACGGGCGGGCGTCCGCGCGGCGCGTCGGTTGTTCGCCGTACGGGAGTTGGGCATCGCGCTCGCCCTGCTGGTCCTGATCGCCGTCACCACGACGGTGAACCCGCGTTTCCTGTCCGGGCAGAGCCGTAAGGACCTGATGCTGGGCGCCACCATCCTGGTGGTGCTCGCGGTCGGTCAGGCGATCGTCATCATCACCCGTAACGTCGACCTGTCGGTCGGCTCGGTGCTCGGGCTGTCCGCGTTCGCCACCGGAAAGCTCTTCCTCGCCATGCCCGACGCGCCGATCGTGCTGGCGGTCCTCGCCGGCATCGGGCTCGGCACGTTCTGTGGCGTCGTCAACGGCGCACTGATCGCGGCCGCCCGGGTCCCGGCGCTGGTGGTCACCCTCGGCACCCTCTACATGTTCCGCGGCCTCGACTACTCGTGGGCGGCCGGGCAACAGATCAACGCCGCCGACCTGCCGTCGGGTTTCAAGGCCATGGGTACGGCCACCGTGCTCGGCGTACCGGTGCTGGCGCTCTTCGCGATCGTGGTGCTGCTGGTCGCCGGCTACTACCTGCGGTCCTACCGCAGCGGCCGGGAGCTGTACGCGATCGGCTCGGATCCGGCGGCGGCCCGGCTCTCCGGGATCCCGGTCGGGCGGCGGGTGTTCGGTGCCCTGGTGGTCAGCGGTGCGCTGGCCGGGCTCGCCGGGGTGCTCTACGCGGCCCGGTTCGGCACGCTCGACGCGTCCGCGGGCAGTGGCATGGAACTCAACGTGGTCGCCGCCGCCGTGGTCGGCGGTGTGGCGATCTTCGGCGGCAGCGGCTCCGTGTACGGGGCCGCTCTCGGCGCCCTCCTGCTGAGCACCATCGGCAGCGCGTTGCCGGTGCTGCGGATCGACCCGTTCTGGCAGCAGGCGGTCGTCGGTGCGTTGATTCTCGCGGCGATCGGCCTGGACCGGGTGCTCGCGGCGCGGGTCGCCCACCGGTTACGAGGAAGGAAGCCCCGTGGCGCCTGACAGGACGGCCCGACCGGCCCGCTCGCTGGCCAAGCTCGGCACCTGGGACGTACTGGTGATCGTGGTGCTCGTCGCGGTTATCGTCGTCTCGTCGGTGCTGGTCGAGGGCTTCGCCAGCCCCCGTTTCTGGGGCTTCCTGCTGCTCGACGTGATCCCGATCGCGTTGATCGCCCTGCCGATGACCCTGGTGGTGATCACCGGCGAGATCGACCTGTCGGTGGCCAGCACCCTTGGCCTGGCCAGCGCGGTGATGGGCCAGCTCTGGTTCCTCGGCCTGCCGTTGCCGCTGATCCTGCCGCTGGTGGTGCTGCTCGGTACGCTGCTCGGCGCGGTCAACGGCCTGTTCGTCGCCGGGTTCGGGCTGCCGTCGCTGGCCGTGACGATCGGTACGCTCGCCCTCTACCGAGGCCTGGCGTACGTGGTGCTCGGTGACCGGGCGGTCGCCGACTTCCCGTTCTCCTGGACCGGCAACTCGATCGAGGCGCTGCCCGGCACCACCGTGCCATGGGTGGCACCGGTCGTCGCCGCGCTGGCCGTGCTCTTCGGGGTGCTGCTGCACGCCACCCCGATCGGCCGCAGCCTGTACGCGATGGGCAACAACAACCAGGCCGCCACGTTCGCCGGCATCTCGGTGAACCGGACCAAGTTCTGGCTGTACGTCCTCACCGGTGCCATCTCCGCGCTGGCCGGAATCTTCTGGACCCTGCGCTACGCCAGCGCCCGCGCCGACAACGGCAGCGGGCTGGAGTTGTCCGTGGTGGCTGCGGTCCTGCTCGGCGGGGTCTCCATCTTCGGCGGGCGGGGCACGTTGGTCGGCGTGCTGGCCGGCGTACTGCTGCTGATGACCCTGCGCAACGCCCTGCAACTCGCCGACGTACCGGCCGACACCCTGACCGTGGTCACCGGCGCCCTGCTCATCATCTCCGTCGTCGGACCCAACGCGGCAGGTCTGCTGCGGGCGCGGCTGCGCCGCCGACGAACCGCCGTGACGCCCTCGACCGGCGGCTGACCTTTTCGTCCGTGCCGATCGCCGTCAGCGAACACCCCACCACCCATCCCGCTGGCTGGGTACCCCTACGTCCAGGAAGGATCAGTCATGAGAGGTAAGCGGAGCAAGGGCCTGCGCCTCGGCACGACCGTCGTCGCCCTGGCGGCGCTGCTCGTCGGCGGCACCGCCTGCGCCAGCGAGGACGACCCCGCGTCGCCGGGCGGCACGAGCCCGGGCGGGGGCGGTATCAAGGACGGTCTGAGCGTCGCCTTCCTGCCCAAGCAGGTGAACAACCCGTACTTCACGGTCTCGGACAACGGCGGCAAGGCGGCGGTGGCGGAGTTCAAGGGCGAGTACAAGGAGGTCGGCCCGTCCGAGGCCAGCGCCTCGTCCCAGGTCAGTTACCTCAACACCCTGACCCAGCAGGGCAGCGACGTGATCGTGGTGTCGGCCAACGACCCGAACGCGATCTGCGGGGCGGTCAACCAGGCCCGCCAGGGCGGCGCGAAGGTGGTCACCTTCGACTCCGACACCAACAAGGACTGCCGGGACCTGTTCGTCAACCAGGTCACCGGCCAGGGCATCGCGGAGAACCAGGTCGAACTCATCTCCGAGGCCATCGGCGGGGCGGGGAAGATCGCGATCCTGTCGGCGACGGCGAACGCCACCAACCAGAACGCCTGGATCGAACTCATGAAAACCGAGCTGAAGAAGCCCGAGTACGCCAAGATCGAGCTGGTCACGGTCGCGTACGGCGACGACAAGGACGAGAAGTCGTTCCAGGAAACCCAGGGCCTGCTGGCGTCGTACCCGGATCTCAAGGGCATCGTGTCACCGACCACGGTGGGTGTGGCCGCGGCCGCGCGTTACCTGTCCGGCTCCCAGTACAAGGGCAAGGTCGCGCTGACCGGCCTCGGCACCCCGAACCAGATGCGGGAGTTCGTCAAGAACGACACGGTGAAGAGCTTCGCCCTGTGGAGCCCGGCCGACCTCGGCTACCTCGCCGCCTACGCCGGCGCCGCACTCGCCTCGGGTGTCATCAGCGGCAAGGAGGGCGACACGTTCACCGCCGGCAAGCTCGGCGAGTACACCGTCGGCGCGGACGGGGTCGTCGTGCTCGGCCCGCCGACCGTCTTCGACACCACCAACATCGACCAGTTCGACTTCTGAGCAGCGTGGCCCCGCGGTGCCGGCGCGGTCCGCCGGCACCGCCGGTCGCGGGTGTGACCGCCCGGTCCGGTGGCGGTGATCAGCCGGTTTTCTGCCAGCCGAGCGCCGGGCCGAGCCGGGTGGCCATGTCGGTGAGGATCTGCACGTAGTCGTCGTGGTCGAAGGTGAACGGCAGGGCGAACGCGACCTCGTCGATCTCCCGGAACGCGGCGTGCCGGTAGAGCCGCTCGGCGATCTCGGCGGAGCTGCCGACGAAATCGGGTGCGAACATCATCCGCGCCGGCCCCTGCGGCGTGGCCGTACGCGGCAGCCGCTTCTCCGCGTACGCCAGGTACTTCGCGCGTTGCTCCGGTGACGCGGTGTCGGTGGGGATCACCACCAGACCCTGGGAGACACGGGCGCGCTCGCCGTCGGGGTGGTGGGCGCGGAACGTACGGATGTGGGAGAGCTGGATCTCGGCGAAGTCCTCGGATTCCTCCGCCTTCACCACGCTGCTGGTCAGGAAGTTCATCCCCTGCTCGCCGGCCCACTGGGCGGAGCGCAGGCTCGCGCCGCCGTACCACATCCGGGCGCCGAGCCCCGGGGCGTGCGGTTGGACCCGGTCGGAGAACACCTCGAAGCCCTCGACACCGTGGAAGTCGGTGGCCGGCTCGCCGCGTACGTGGCCGAGCAGTCGCCGTACGCGTTCGTAGCTGAAGTCCTCGGCGTCGGCGGTATCCGGGTACAGCGCCTGCTTGACCTGGTCGTAGTGCATCGGGGGACCGACGCTGACGCCGGGATTGAGGCGACCGCCGGAGAGGATGTCGACCGTTGCCAGGTCCTCGGCCAGCCGTAGCGGGTTTTCCCAGCCCAGGGGTATGACGGCGGTGCCCAGTTCGATCCGGCTGGTGCGCTGCGAGGCGGCCGCGAGCACGGCGACGGGGGAGGAGATGCCGTACTGGAGGTGGCGGTGGCGCAGCCAGGCGCTGTCGAAGCCCAGTTCCTCGCCCAGTTGGATGATTTCGAGCGTCGAGGTGTGGCCGCGGCCGGGGTCGGCCTCGTCGAACAGCCCGATGGTCAGGAAGCCCAGCTTTCGCAGGGGCTCCGAGGGCAGCGGCACAGGATCCTCCATCGTCCGCGACAGGTTCTGCCGAGCGTCAGCACCGCTTGAGATTCTTACAGGAGGCCGGCGTACGGATCTCCGTGATCCGGATCATGCGGTGGGCAAGGTTACGGCGACGTGTCCGTAACGTATCGAAGTCATTCACTGGGCCTGACTGTGACCCGAGTCACAACTCATTCCGAAGCCGGTCCGCCGCCCCGTTTCGCCGTACGCCGGAATTTCCCTCCTTACAGGAGGTGATCACACCCGTCGAACCGTGCGAAAGACGCGTGACTACAAAGGGTTGCAGTGATGATTTGCATCGCCGACGGATGCGCGGCCGGGCTTGCGTCCTTGACCTGGCCCGTCGCGCACCGCCGCTGGGACCGGCGGCGGATCTTGGGGACAGAAAGTAGCGAATCAGAAGATTGGTGATGAGAGCCAACATCTCGCTGTGACCGCTCCACTCGGGTGCTTGGTTGCCCACGGTCACCACCGAGGTTCTGCGGCCGAGGTCGGACCCCGTACGCGCCAGCGATCGATCGACGAAGGAGTCGTCTCCGATCGATGGACCGGGCGGGGAGAGAGATCTACAGTGGCCCGGGTCAACTCGATCAACTGCCTCCCTGCGGCCCCGGCCGGTCACAAGCCGGTCCCCACTGCCGCCGCATCGCGGACGAGGCCGAACGGGAGCGACGTCTTGGAGGTATCCGGTGACTGAGACGGCGTCCGGGGTACGAGCCCGAAGTCTCTCCCTACGCAAGCTCCCGGGCCTGGTCCGGCATCCGTTGGACGCGCTGGTCGAGGCCGGCAACACGGCGAACGGGGAGATCGTCCGGCTGGGCGTCGGCTCGACGGGTCCGTACCTGGTGACATCCCCCGACCACCTGGAGACGGTGCTGCACAACCCGGACAGGTACGTCCGGGAGGGGCTGCTCTGGAACGGGGTGCGCCGGGCCGTCGGCGAGGCGATCCTGGTCACCGAGGGCCCGGTCTGGAAGTCGAGCCGGGACGTGCTGCGCCCGCTGTTCACCCCGGCACGGGTGAACACGATGACCGACCGGATGGCCGAGGCGATCGCGGACGCCGTCGACGGTCTGGACGAGCCGGCCCGCACGGGCGAGGTCGTCGACGCGCCGACCGAGCTGGCCCGGATCGTCTGCCAGGCCACGATGCGAGTCCTCTTCGGCGACCGGATCAGCGTCCCCGACGCGGTACGGATGGTCGACGCGTTCGGCGTCATCGCGACCGAGATGATCCCCCGGATCGTCGTACCGTGGGCGCCGAACTGGCTGCCGTTGCCCGGTGACCGCGCCTTCGCCGCCGCCGTCGCGACCCTCGACGAGATCGTGCTGCCGATCATCAGGAGCGTCCGGCAGGAACCCGACGGCGGCGACGACATCATCTCCGCGCTCTGCGCCCCGCGTGACATCGAGGGCGACGCGGTCACCGAGAAGCAGATCCGTGACGACGTCGTCGCGATGGTGTCCACCTCCACCGAGACCACGATCGCCGTGCTGTCCTGGCTCTGGCCCGTACTCGCCGCGCAGCCGGAGGTCGCCGGCAAGCTCTACGCCGAGATCGATCGGGTGGTCGGCGGTGCGCCGGTACGCCGCGCCCACGTACCGGAGCTGCGTTACACCCGGATGGTGCTGGACGAGCTGCTGAGGCTCTGGCCGGCGGGCTGGTTCATCCCACGGATGGCGGTGCGGGACGAGGTGCTCGGCGGCACCCGGATCGAGGCCGGCGCGACCATCCTCGTCAGCCCGTACGTGACGCACCGGGTGCGGAAGTTCTGGACGCGCCCGGACGACTTCGACCCGGAGCGCTTCGACCCCGACGGACCGAAGCCCGACCCGCACTACAGCTACTTCCCGTTCGGCGGCGGCCAGCACCGCTGCCTGGGCCAGTACCTGTTCGCGGTCGAGGCACCGCTGATCATCGCCACGCTGCTGAGTCGCTTCCGGCCCGAGCTGGTCGGCCCGGCGGACTTCACGCCCCGGATGGGCGCCTCGCTGCGACCCGCCACCGAGGCGAAGCTGGTGCTCCGGCCGGTCCGGGCAGTGGCGGCGTGACCGCCGTAGCGACGCGGGGGGACGCTGCGCGGGATCTCTCGTCCGGCGCGGCGCTCGCCGCGATCGGCGTACTGACGATGGCCGGGCAGCGCGACCTGAGCAATCGGGTCCGCGCCTACCCGGACCTGTTCACCGGCAGGCCGTTCGACGCCGCCCTGATCGGCGGGGTCGCGTACGCGACCGCCTGCAACATGACCTGGGCCAGCCCGGCCGATCTCCGGGTGGCGAACCGGGCGGCACTGTGGGTCTTCGCGCTCGACTGGCAGGTCGACACCCTCGCGGTCGCCGCCGAACAGGTGGACGAGATCACCGCGAACTGCCTCGCGGTGGCCGACGGTGCCGTACCCGGCCCGGGGTCGCCGTTGGCCGGCTTCCTCGCCGACATCCGTGACGAGCTGCTCGCCGCCCCCGCCTTCGCGGCGTACGCACCGCTGTGGCGTGCCGAACTGCGCCGTACCCTGGCCGCGATGACCCGGGAGTGGGGCTGGAAGTCGGCCCGCGCGGCCGGCGACGAGTCGGGCCTGCCCGACGTCGACACCTACCTGGACGCGGCCGACAACACCGGCCTGGCCTGGGTGAACCTGTCCCACTGGCTGCGTACGGGCGAGCCGGACTGCCTCGACGTGCTCGACGAACTGCGGTCCGTCGGCCGCCAGGTGCAGCAGGTGCTGCGGCTGGTGAACGACCTCGCCACCTACGAGCGGGACGTCACCTGGGGCGAGGGTGACCTGAACGTACTGATGCTCGGGGTCGACCGGGCCTGGGTGACCGGGCGGGTCGGCGAGCTGGTCGACGGCTGCGTGGACCTGCTCGCGCCGCTGCGGACGAGTTGCCCCCGCGAAGCGACGTACCTGGCTCGGCAGCTGGGTTTCGTCACCCGCTTCTACGGTGGCGGCGCGGACTTCTGGGGCCGGCTGTGACGACGTCCGTCCGCCCCGGACCGAGCGACCTCGCCGGTGAGGTCGAGAGCCTGCTCGCCGGCCTGGTCGAGGATCCGTGGGGCCGGGTCGCGCCGTCGGTGTACGAGACCGCCCGGCTGGTCACGCTGGCTCCCTGGTTGGCCGGACATGCCGAGCGGGTGCGTTTCGTGCTGGCGGCGCAGCGTCCGGACGGCGGCTGGGGCGCGCCGGGCAGCTACGCCCTCGTACCGACCCTGAGCGCGGTCGAGGCGCTGCTGGCCGTGCTCCGCCAAGGTGCGACCGCCGGCCGGCACACGATCGCCGAGTCCGAGCTGGCCGGTGCGGTGGACCGGGGGATGGCGACGCTGCTCGGCTGGCTCGGGGACGCGACACTGCGCCTGCCCGACACCCCGGCGGTCGACCTGATCGTGCCGGCACTGGTCGAGGCGATCAACCGGCACCTCGACGGCCCGCCGGCAAGCCTGTCCGGGTGGCTGACCGGCCCTCGTCTCGGCCTGCCGCCGGGGATGAGCTACGCCCGGCTGCGCGGAGTCCGGCGGCTGATCGCCTCCGGGACGCAGGTGCCGGCCAAGCTGGCGCACTCGTTCGAGGTGGTCGGCCCGGCCGCCGGGCTGCCGTCCGGCATCGGCCCGCTGCGGTACGGCGCGGTCGGCGCGTCACCGGCGGCCACCGCGGCCTGGATCGCGGTCGCGGGCCAGGCCGACGGTACGGATGCCGCCCGGCGCTACCTCGAAACCCTGGCGCTGCGCCAGGGCGGACCGGTGCCCTGTCCCACCCCGATCACCGTCTTCGAGCGCGCCTGGGTCCTCAGTGGACTCACCCGTGCCGGCGTCAACCTCGCCGTGCGGCCGGAGTTGGTGGACGGTCTGGTCTCCGCGCTCGGTCCCACCGGCACGGCCACCGGCCCGGGCCTGCCGGCCGACGCCGACACCACCTCCGTCACCCTCTACGCGCTCGGCCGGCTCGGTCGGCCGGTCGAACCCGCCAGCCTGTGGGAGTACGACACCGGCAGCCACTTCTCCACCTGGCCCGGCGAGGACGGGGCGTCCATCACGACCAACGCCCACGTCCTCGACGCGATCGGTCAGCACCTGGCGAACCGGCCGGACGCCCAACCGCGATACCTGGCCGCCGCGTACCGGTTGTCGGGCTGGCTCGGGGAGCAGCAGCACGCCGACGGGGCCTGGTACGACCGTTGGCACGCCTCGCCCTACTACGCCACGGCGTGTGCCGTACTCGCGCTGCGCGAGCACGGGCGCGGGCCCGACATCGCCGGGGCGGTCGGTCGGGCCGTCGACTGGATCGTCGCCACCCAACGGCCGGACGGTTCGTGGGGACGCTGGTCGGGGACGGCCGAGGAGACCGCGTACGCGCTGCTGGTTCTCCTGGGCGTCAGGTCGCCCCTGCCCGGTGCGTTGATTCAGTCCGTCCTTAGTGGATACTCCTATCTGCGACACGGCGCCGGGCGAGATCCGTATCCGGCGTTGTGGCACGGCAAGGACCTGTATGCGCCGACGGCGATTGTGCAGTCCGTCACACTGGCGGCGCTCCACTCTGTCGTCAGCAGGGCGGATCTGTTGCCAGCTCTGGCGCCGCACTAGATTTCCGCAATCTCATTGTGTGGACTTGAGATGACTTGTCCGATCCTGCTAGCGTGTCCGCGCACTCCCAAATGACCCGGTCAACGTATTCGGTACGACGTATCACCGACATATGACGACACCCCCAAAACCCGGCCTGGGACGGTGTAATGGCTCCCCGCATTCCTCGCGGCAGCAGCGCGAATCTACGTACCAAAGTGGTCGCCCTCCTGGTTTCGCTCACGGCCCTGTGGGCGTTCGCCGCGTGGGTGACGCTGCGCGAGGGAACCAACCTGCTCTTCGCCCAGGCGCTCAACGTCTACGTGTACGAGCCGAGCGAGCCACTGCTGCAGGGACTGCAAACCGAGCGACGCCTTTCGCTTGCGTACCTGGGTTCACCCAAGGCGGCCGGCACCGAGTTGCAGGCCGCACGGACGAACACCCGGGACCGCGCGGCCGAGTTCCGCCAGTCCGCACAGGGCCGCCAGGCCGACGTCGCCGGCACCTCGGAACTCAAGCGTCGGGTCGGCGCGACCGTCGCCCAGCTCGACGAGTTGGACGTCATCCGTTCCCAGATCGACGCGCGGACGATCGACCGGGGTGCGGCGGCCGCCGCCTACACCGACGTCGTCGACGGGATCTTCCGCGTCTACGACGCGCTGGGCAGCCTGGACGACGAGACGATCGCGACCCAGGCCGCCGCCCTGATCGACCTGAACCGCCAGTACGAGCTGATCTCCCAAGAGGACGCGCTGGTCACCGGCATCCTGTCCGCCGGCAGGATCACCCCGGCGGAGTACGCCGAGGTCGCGAAGCTCGTCGGCGCGCAGCGGTTCATGGGCAACAAGACCGTCAGCGACCTGGAGCGGATCGACCGGGCCCGGTACGACGAGATGCTCGCCGGTGACGCGTTCGTCCGGCTCCACGGCTCCGAGGACCGGCTGATCCTCGGCACCCGGAACGGCACCACACCGCCGATCAAGCTCGCGGACTGGCAGGGCGTGGTCGAGCCGGCGCTGCAGCAACTGCACGACGTGGTGGTGACCGGCGGCGACGGCATCGTCGAGCGCAGTACGCCGGGCGCCATCTGGGTGATCGTCCGCATCTTCCTCGCCGCGGTCCTCGGCGCGTTCGCCGTCATCGCCTCGGTCATCGTCTCGGTGACCACGGCCCGTGCCCTGGTCGCCCAGCTCGAACGGCTGCGCGAGGCGGCCCGCACGCTGGCCAACGAGCGGCTGCCCGGTGTGGTCGAGCGACTCGGCCGGGGCGAGGACGTGGACGTCTCCGCCGAGGCGCCGCCGCTCGACTTCGGCAACGACGAGATCGGCCAGGTGGGGCAGGCGTTCAACGTGGTCCAGGAGACCGCGATCCGTACCGCGGTCGAGCAGGCCGAGCTGCGGCGCAGCGTACGGGACATCTTCCTCAGCCTCGCCCGGCGTACCCAGGCCCTGGTCCACCGCCAGCTCATCCTGCTCGACGCGATGGAGCGGCGGGAGAACGACGCCGAGGAGTTGGAGGACCTGTTCCGGGTCGACCACCTGGCCACCCGGATGCGGCGTAACGCCGAGAACCTGATCGTGCTCTCCGGCTCGAAGCCGGGCCGCGCCTGGCGCCGCAACGTGCCGATGGTCGACGTGGTGCGCGGCGCGGTCGCCGAGGTGGAGGACTACACCCGGGTCACCGTGCTCCCCATGGGTCCGGTGGCACTCGCCGGGCGAGCCGTCGGCGACGTGATCCACCTGCTGGCCGAGCTGATCGAGAACGGGCTCTCCTTCTCGCCCCCGCACACCGGGGTCGAGGTCAAGGGGCAGATGGTGGCGAACGGCTTCGTCGTCGAGATCGAGGACCGCGGGCTCGGCATGACCGAGGAGGACCTCGCGCTGGCCAACGAGCAGATCGTCAGCCAGCAGGAGTTCAACCTCGCCAACGCCACCCGCCTGGGGCTGTACGTGGTCAGCCGGCTCACCGAGCGGCACGGCGTACGGGCACACCTCAAGGAGTCGCCGTACGGCGGTACGACCGCGGTCGTGCTCATCCCGCTCAGCCTGGTGACCGACACCGGAACGGAGCCGGACCAGCCGGAGCCGGACCGGCCGGCGGCCACCGATGTCACCCCGAACGTGCGGGTCGGCGCGACGACCGTGGGCGGGGGAGCGGACCAGGCGTCGGCCCCGGCGCCGATGTCGTGGGCCCCGGGCCCGGCGGTGGCGGACGACACCGACCCGCCGCCCCCGTTGCCGGCGCGGTCGGCCCGCCCGCCGCTGACCACCCAGCGGATGGAGGCCCTCATCCCGCAGCAGCGTGCCGGTTCGAGCCTGCCGCAGTCGTCGACGGCCGTCGAGCGACCCGCTGTCGCGGCGGACGAGGACCAGTCGGCGGCGACCACACCGGAGAAGGCCGCCCAGACCCCCTCCGGCCTGCCGGTGCGGGTCCGGCAGGCCAACCTCGCCAAGCCGTTGCAGCAGGAGGACCGGGGTGTGTCGGTCGAGGCTGACGACGACGAGGCGCCACGGCCGCCGGAGCAGGTCCGTTCGATGATGAGCTCCTACCAGATCGGCACCAGACGCGGTCGCTCGGACGCGGCCCGGCTGACGCACGAGGAGGCGCAGGCGCAGCCCGCTGCGGCTGACGGGGCGGACGACACACCCCCGGACCAGCCGCGTACGTGACCGAACCAGGAGATCGACTCGGCGACCCCTCGCCGACAGGAGACAGAGGACAACGAGTGGTGCACAAGACAGCGTCGAGCGCCGACCTGGCCTGGTTGCTGGATGATCTGGTCGGCCGGGTCAAGCAGGCTGAGCATGCCATCGTCCTCTCCGTGGATGGCCTGCTGGTGGCCCGCTCGAAGGGGCTGGGCCGGGACGACGGAGAGCACCTGGCGGCGGTCGCGGCCGGGATCCAGAGCCTCGCCCGGGGTGCTGGGAAGCGCTTCGGTGGCGGCCCGGTACAGCAGACCATCATCGAGATGCAGTCCCAGTTCATGTTCGTCACCGCGGCGGGCCGGGGCGCGTGCCTGGCCGTACTCGCCGACGAGGACGCCGATGTCGGGCTGATCGCGTACGAGATGGCGATGCTGGTGACCCGGGCAGGGAAGTTCCTCGCCTCACCCGCGCGGGAGCCGGGCTCGGCATCGTCTCCGGGTGCAGAGAAGTAGGCCGCCATGACAGCCGCTGGGGGAGGATCCTTGGAGGACCAGTGGGTTGACGACCACGCGGGACCGGTGGTCCGTCCGTACGCGATGACCCGTGGCCGGACCAAGCCCATCCGAGGCAGGTTCGACCTGATCTCGTTGGTGCTGGCCATCCGGGCCGACGCTCCGCTGGAGGTCGGCTTCGGACCCGAACATCTCGCAATCGTCGGCCTCTGCCAGCGGACCCAGTCGGTCGCCGAGGTCGCGGCGCACCTGAATTTGCCCCTGGGCACCATCCGCGTACTGCTCGGCGACCTGCTCGAGCGGCATTTCGTGGAGGTGCGGGAACCCCGGCCGGCGACCGCCCTACCGGACGACAGCGTATTCGAGGCAGTGATCAATGGACTACGAGCACTCTGACGCATCCGCCGGTGGCCGCGGGCTGCCGACCGCCTTCAAGATCCTCATTGCCGGTGGGTTCGGGGTGGGCAAGACCACCATGGTCGGCGCCGTCAGCGAGACCGGACCGCTCCGTACGGAGGAGGTCCTTTCGGAGCAGGGTGTCGGGATCGACGACATCTCCGGTGTCGAGGCGAAGACCACCACCACCGTGGCGATGGACTTCGGTCGGATCACGATCAACGACGATCTGGTCCTCTACCTCTTCGGCACGCCGGGGCAGGACCGGTTCTGGTTCGTCTGGGACGAACTGGCGCTCGGCGCGCTGGGCGCGGTCGTCCTCGCCGACACCCGCAGGCTGGCCGACTGCTTCCCCTCGATCGACTACTTCGAGCGGCAGGGCACCCCGTTCATCGTGGCGGTGAACTGCTTCGAGGGTGCCCGCCGGTACGAGCTCGAAGAGGTCCAGCTCGCGCTCGACCTCGATCCGGACGTACCGGTGATGCTCTGCGACGCCCGTCAGCGGCAGTCCGGCAAGGAGGTCCTGATCGCGCTGCTGCGCAAGGCGATGGAGCGCCGCGACCGGGACCGGGCGGCAGCGGGCCGCTAGCCGGCCGACGGACACGGGGGTGGGCGCCGAGGTGCCCACCCCCTCGTCGGCGTCCCGACCTATCCCGGCCGTCCGGCGCGCTCGGTGGCGATGGCGACCAGTACCGCGACGTCCGGAACGGTCCTGACCTGACGGGAGATGACCGGCCGACCGGGGCGGGTGAAGACGCGTAGCCGTACCCGGCCGCGCTCCACCCTGGTGATGTCCGACCAGCTCGCGAACCGTTCGCCGTCGTGGATTCCGCTGTCGGTGACGGTGATCGGGCCGAAGGCGGTGGCACCGGTCGCGGCGATCTCCGCGGTGCGCCGCGGGTGGCTGACGGCAGTCATCCGCTGCTCGACGGCCGCGGCGAGTTGTTCGATGTCCGCGTAGGGCGGCCTGGAAAGGTTCAGCGTGCTGCCGTCGGTCAGGGTCAGCACACAGCGGGAGAATTCCTCGTACGGCCCGAGCTGGTAGATCCGGGTGTTCCAGACCCGCAGGTGTGCGACGTCGTCCCAGGTGAGCAGTTGGGTCACGGTGGTCCCGGTGGCGGTCAGCAGGCCGCCGGAGCAGAGGTAGAGCAGGCGGCGGGACTTGCGCCAGGCGGGCACCGCGAACACCACCGCGAGCACGCCGACCCCGGCACCCATCGCCTTGCCGAGGTCGTCACCGAACACCAACCCGAACACGGCGAACACCGCGTACGTGATGGCGAAGCTCAGCTCCGTCGCCATCGACAGGCGATGACGTGCGACGACCTCGCCCAGCCCGGTGTCGGCGACGATCCTGGTGATCTCCGATGGCTGGTTCCGCATCCGGCGCCCACCTCCCCCGGAGCCACGCGTCGCGCGGTTGCGCTGTCATCGTGGTCCGCGGTGTCAACCGATCCACGTCGGCGGGCCGGGCCGCGACTTCCTCGTCGCGACCTGGCCCGCACGGCCGCGGGTGGTGCCGGTGCTCAGCGCTTCCACTGCGCCGAGCCGGCGTCCCACTTGGTGTACGTGTAGGGGTTGTCCAGCACCTTGGTCTGCGGGACGTCCGGGTTCATGCCCCGGCGCCAGGCCTCCTCGCCCATCTCGCCGATCAGGTGGTCGATCGTCCGCTCGACGTCTCGCCTGGCGGCGGCCAGATCGACCCCGACGAGCTGGTGCTCGTACTTGACCACGCGGCCGTCGACCAGCACCGTGTGCACGTCGCCGCGCTGGGCCTGGAACGCGACGTGCCCGTACGGGTTGAGCACGGGGAACATCACCGGCGAGCGGTCGTTCTTGACCAGCACGATGTCCGCCTTCTTGCCCGGCTCCAGGCTGCCCACCGAGCCGTCCAGCCCGAGCGCCCGGCTGCCGCCGCGGGTGGCCCAGTCGACCACCTGTTCGGCCCGCAGGTGGCAGTGGGTGATCGTCTCCTGGTGGGCGTGCGCCTCCAGGTGTTCGCGGGAGCGGTCCGCGCCGAGGGTGGAGCGCATGGCGGAGAAGAGGTCGCCGCTCCACCAGACGCTGGTGTCCATCGACAGCGACACCGGGATGTCGTGGTGGCGTAGCTGCCAGGTGGGCGGGTAGCCCTGGCCGGCGCTCTGCTCGCTCTCGGTGGAGACCGAGACGGAGCCGCCGGTGGCGGCGATCCGGTTGTACGAGTCGTGGGTCAGCGTCGCCGCGTGTACGTAGATGGTGCCGGGTGTCATGAAGCCGTGCTCGTGCATCAGCCGGATGCCGTCGTCGTTGGTGGCGCCCCAGACACCGGCGTGGGTGGTGACGGTCGCGCCGAGTTCCCGGGCCACCTCGAACGCCGCCTTCTCCGGGAAGGTCGGATCGCCGGTGACGTCGAAGGCCATCTGGAAGCCGAGCATGTCGCCGCGGCCGTGCAGCCTGCGGTTGACGAAGTCGCGGAACTCGGTGCTGGCCGACCACTCCCAGGGCCCCTGCTGGATGTTGCCGTACGCGAGGACGAAACGACCGGGGACCGCCTCCAGGGCGTCGACGGCCGCGTCGGCGTGCTGCGGGGTCTGCAGCCCGTGGGACCAGTCGACGGTGGTGGTGACCCCGGCGTCGAGGGCTTCGAGTGCGCCGAGGACGTTGCCGGCGTACACGTCCTCGGGGCGGAAGAGCCGGCCGGACTCCAGGTAGTACCAGACGAAGTACTGGGTCAGGGTCCAGTCGGCGCCGTACCCCCGCATCGCCGTCTGCCACATGTGCCGATGGGTGTCGATCATGCCTGGCATCAGGATGCCGCCGGTGGCGTCGATCTCCAGGGCACCTTCCGGTGAGGTCAGGCCGACCCCGACCGCGGCGATGCGCTCGTCGACGACGAGGACGTCGGCGCCCGGTAGCACCTGGTGCGTGTCGTCCATGGTGAGGACCAGGCCGTTGCGGAACAGCACCGGACGGCCGGGCTGCGGCGGCCGTTGCACGGCGCCGGAGTCGCTGGTACCCATTGATCAGCTCCAATCGTCGCGGGAATGTAAATCGTTGCGGACGACCGTCCGTATGGTGGATGGAGGTGAGGGGCGAATTATTGCCCCGCTTTTGTGGGAGTGTCAACGGATGATTACGGCACCGGGATAATTGCCGCGAACGGGAAGCGAGGCGCAGGTCCTGCTGGGTCTGCCCGTGTGGGCGGTAACCGGGGCCTCGGCGGGGGCTGCTGCCGGTTGACACCCGACGGGCGCCGGCACAGACTGGCGTTCACGGACAATCGTCCGTGATGCGGACGGAGGCATGAGCATGGCGGATCGGAGCGGTGCCGGCGGCTCGCCGGGGCCCCTGGCCGGACTGCTGGTGGCGGACTTCTCCCGGATTCTCGCCGGGCCGTACGCCACGATGCTGCTGGCGGACCTCGGCGCGGAGGTCATCAAGGTCGAGGGCCCCGCCGGAGACGACACCCGGACCTGGATGCCCCCGGTCCGCGACGACGTCTCCACCTACTACCTGGGCATCAACCGCAATAAGCGGTCCATCGCCCTGGACCTGCGCTCGCCCGACGACCTGGCCGCGGCACGCGAGCTGGCGCGGCGCGCCGACGTGATGATCGAGAACTTCAAGCCCGGCGGCCTGCGTCGGTTCGAGCTGGACTACGACTCCGTGGCGGCCGGCAACCCCGGCGTCATCTACGCCTCGATCAGCGGTTTCGGCACCGGAGCCGGCGCGTCACTGCCCGGCTACGACCTGATGGTGCAGGCGATCTCGGGGCTGATGAGCCTCACCGGTGACCCGGACGGTTCGCCGTACCGGGCCGGCATCTCGGTGTTCGACGTGATGGCCGGGCTGCACGCCTCGATCGGCATCCTCGCCGCACTGCACCACCGCGACCGTGGCGGTGCCGGCCAGCACGTGGAGGTGAACCTGCTGTCGTCGGCACTGTCCGGCCTGGTCAACCACAGCAGCGGGTACGTCGCCGGTGGCGTGGTGCCGTACCGGATGGGCAACGCCCACCCCAGCCTCTTCCCGTACGAGCCGTTGCCGACCTCGGACGGCGAACTGATCGTCATCGCCGGCAACGACGGGCAGTTCCGCAAGCTCTGCGCGGTGCTCGGCCTGCCGGAACTCGTCGACGACCCGAGGTTCGGCCGCAACCAGGACCGCACTGCCCACCGGGAGGAACTGCGACCGCTGCTGGTCGAGAGGCTGCGTACCCGGACCCGCGACGAGTGGTTCACCGACCTGATCGCGGCCGGCGTGCCCTGCGCGCCGATCAACACCATCGACCGCGGCGTCGCCTTCGCCACCGAACTCGGCCTGGACCCGGTGGTCACGGTGGGCGAGGGGGAGGCGGCGGTGCCGATGGTCCGCAACCCGATCACGTTCTCGGCCACCCGAGCACGTTACGAACTGCCCCCGCCGGGGCTCGACGAACATGGCGAGGAGATCCGCAAGTGGCTGACCCAGAGCTGAGCTTCCCCACCTCGATCGGCACCTCCGACGCCAGCACCATCCGGCTGCTCGGGCAGGACCTGGCCGCCGACCTGATGGGCAAGGTCGGCTTCGGTGAGCTGGCCTTCTGGCTGGTCGCCCAGCGCCGCCCGTCGCCGTCACAGGTGCGGCTGTTCGAGGCGGTGCTGGTGGCGCTCGCCGACCACGGCTTCACCCCGACCGCGATCGCCGCCCGGATGACCTACCTCAGCGCCCCGGAGGCGCTGCAGGGTGCGCTCGCGGCCGGTCTGCTCGGCGGCGGTTCCCGCTTCCTCGGCGTCACCGAGGACAGCGGCCGGTTCCTCGCCGACGCGCTTGCCGAGGCCGGCGAACCGCCCGCCGACGACGCCGGCTTCGACGCCCTCGCGCTGGCCGCGGTCACCCGGGCCCGCGCCGAGCGCCGGCTGGTACCGGGCCTGGGCCATCCCGTGCACAAGGAACAGGACCCGCGCACGCCGGTGCTGATCCGGATCGCCGACGAGGAGGGGCTGCACGGCCCCCACCTGCGGTTGTTCGAGGCGATCGGCCGGGTCCACCCGCAGGTGCTCGGACGTACCCTGCCGCTCAACGGAGCCGGTGTCTGCGGTGCCGCGCTGGCCGACCTCGGGCTGCCGGTCGACCTGCTGCGCGGCTTCGCCCTGCTGGCCCGTGCCGCCGGCCTGCTGGGGCACCTGGCCGAGGAGCGCCGCAACGGCCTCGGCATGGAGATCTACCGGACCGTGGACCGCAACGCTCGTTACGTACCACCCACCCCCGCCTGAAAGGAGTCGCGATGGCCACCATCGCCGCGGTGATCGCCTCCACCCACCATCCGTTCTACTACCGGGCCAGTACGGCGCAGGGCGAGGACCGGCCGCCCTTCGCCGACGAGTGGGTCCGCAAGATCACGGCGTTCCGGGAGACGCTCACCCGGGCCCGGCCGGACGTGCTGGTGATGGTCGGCTCCGACCACTTCCACCAGCTCTGGCTGGACAACATGCCGCAGTTCCTGATCGGCAAGGCGCCGTTCTACGACGCCAACTGGTACAACGAGGAACGCGAGTTCGGCCTGCCGCGGATGCTGCTGCGCGGCCAGGAGGACCTGTCCGGGCACCTGCTGCGGGAGGGGCTGGACGCGGGCTTCGACCTGGCGTTCAGCAACGAGCTGCGGATCGACCACAGCATCACCTGCCCGATCATCACCCTGCGGCCCGAGGCCGACCTGCCGATCGTGCCGATCTACACGAACATCTTCGCCCCGCCGCTGCCGCAGCCCAAGCGCTTCGTCCAGCTCGGACAGACCATCCGCGAGCTGGTCGAATCCTGGCCCAGCGAGCTGCGGGTGGCGATCATCGGTACGGGTCACCTGTCGCTGGAACTCGGCGGCCCGCGCCAGTTCGGCCCGCACGGCCCGGATCCGGAGTTCGACCGCCGGGCGGTGGAGTGGATCGCCAACGGGGACCTGGACGGCTGCCTCTCCGAGATCACCCTGGACAGCCTGCACGCCCCCGGCAACGCCACCCACGGCTTCATGGACTTCATGCTGATGATGGGTGTGGCCGGCGCGGGCGTGAAGGCGGACCACGTCGACACCCTCGACCTGTTCCACACCATGGAGGCGTACTTCACCTGGTACCCGAACGGGGTGCCCGCATGAGCGAGCGAATCGGTCAGTGCAGGTCCAATGGCGGTACGGAGCGCAGCGGAGGACCGGCATGAGCGAGCACAGCGAGCGAATCGTTCAGTGCAGGTCCAATGGCGGTACGGAGCGCAGCGGAGGACCGGCATGAGCAAGTACCTGATCGACAAGTTCCTCTACCTGGTGGACCGCGATCCGGAGCTGGTGGAGCGCTACCGGGACGATCCGCGCGGCACGGTCGACTGGTGGGAGGCGGAGCGGGCCAACGAGCTGCTCAACAGCCACACCGGGGAGGCCAGCACCTGGCTGCGCTTCACCGACGCCGAGCGGGAGGCGCTGGCCGCGCACGACTATGTCCGGCTGTTCGAGCTGGGCGCCCACCCGTTCCTGACGCTGACGCTGTTCATCGCCATGTTCGAGCGCGACCACGCGGAGCCGCTGGCCTTCCAGAAGGAGTACGCCGTCCGGCTGGCGCACTTCTCGTTGCCGTACCCGGACATCGCCACCTGACGCCCGGCGTACGTCAGCCGCCCGGCCGCACCGACACCACCGTCACCGGCTGGGCGGCCCCCGGTCGTGCACCGTCGCTCGTCATGCCTGGCCGGCGGGGTCCCCGGCGGCCGGCGACTCGACCTGGGGGCGGGACTGCCAACGCGCCCAGTCGGCGCTGATCGCACTGGCCGCCTTGATCAGGTACGGCAGGTGCTGCTCGACGAGGGTCTTGACGCTCGTCTCGACCGAGTTGACGGTCACGTTCATCGCCGCCCGCACCACGCCGTGGCCGTCCCGGATGGGCACCGCCACCGAGCGGATGCCCGGGGCCAGTTCGTCGTCGGCGAGTGCCCAGCCGCGGGCGCGTACCTCACGCAGGGTGGTGTCGATCGCGGTACGGGTGTGCCGGACCCGTGGCTGCACCCCGGACCGGCTCGGCAGCGCGAGTACGGCGTCGAGGTTGTCCGGGTCGAGGGCGGCGAGCAGGACCTTGCCCTGGGAGGTCACCTGTGCGGGGAACCGGGTGCCGATCTGCACCCGCAGTGCGATGATCTTGGGCACCGCCACTCGGGCCATGTAGACGATGTCCGACCCGTCGAGCTGTGCCATCGACGTCGACTCTCCGGTAGCCGCGACCAGGTCCCGCATGTGCGGGCGGGCGATGTCCCACAGCGACAGTGCGCCGATGTACGCCATGCCCAGCTCCAGCACCCGGGGGGTGAGTTCGTAACTGCCCGCCTCGGCCCGTACGTAGCCGAGTTCCTCCAGGGTGAGCAGGAAACGCCGTGCGGTGGGTCGGGCCAGCCCGGCGGCGGCGGCCACCTCGGTGAGGCTCAGCCGGGGGTTGTCGGCATGGAACGCGGTGATCACGTCCAGTCCTCGGGCCAGGGCCTCGATGAAGTCCGGTCCTTCTCCGCGCTGCGCCATCGTCGCCTCAATCCGTCGTACCGTCTCGGTTCTGCTGTTGACCGGGGGTGACCCGCGGTGGTCGCCGCCGTCCGGGGACGCCGCGCGGGTACCAGTCCATCACGCGGCGCAAGGCGGCCCTGGACCGCGCCCGGTGTCCCGACCCGCGCCGTACGTGGGCCCGGTGTGGTCGCCCGACCGGCCGAGCCGGAGGCCCTCTGACCGTTCAGCGAACACCAGTCCGCGATCTGGCGCAATTGTTCCGGCTTGGGTCTTGACATTACCCAGGTGCGGGCGGAGATTGTGACTCGCGTGCCGTCCGTGTAGCGGACGATCGTCCGTACCAGTGGTTTTCCAAACGGCTCAGCTTCCGGAGGAGAGTCATGGCACCGTCGCCCGTGGTTGTCTCCGCCCGCGCTACCGCGGACGGCGCCATCCCAGCACCAATCGCCTACCGTCGCGTCCCCCCGGTCACACGTCGGCCCGCCGAGTCGATCCCCGGCGGTGCGGCATGAGCCTCGGACTCCTGCTGCTGCGCCTGCTCCTGGCGGCGCTGCTGTTCGGGCACGCCACCCAGAAGCTGTTCGGGTGGTTCCGTGGACAGGGCCCGACCGGTACCGGCGCGATCTTCCACGGCTGGGGTGTCCGGCCGGGTCCGCAGATGGCGGTGCTGGCCGGCACCGCGGAACTGGTCGGTGCGGCGCTGATCGCGCTCGGACTGCTGACCCCGCTCGGCGCCGCCATCGTGATCGGCACGATGACCGTCGCGGCCGCGGTCAACGTCTCCAACGGTTTCTGGGCCCACCTGGGCGGCTACGAGGTCGCCTTCGTCTACGCCGCACTGGCGGCCGTGCTGGCGTACACCGGGCCGGGTGCCTGGTCGCTCGACAACCCGCTGGGCCTGGGCGACCTCGCCGGCTGCGGCTGGGGCACCGCCGCCGTCGCGGTCGGCCTGCTCGGCAGCGTGCCACCGCTGCTGCGCCGCAGGCAGGTCCTCGCGTCCGAGCAATGACCGGCCGCTGCCGCTCGGTGGGCACTCGTGGACGGTCGTCCGATCTGCGGGACCCGCGCAGCGGCGGCGGTACCCAGTCTCGTCGACCACTTCGTGGCCGAAGACAACTGGGCCATGGCGATCAGCATGGCCCAGATGGTGCTCCGCGAGTACGAGGCGGGTCTCGCCACCGATCCGCAGGGCTACGCGCCGCTCGTGGAGCAGGCCAAAGCACGGATCGACCGGTTGACCGCGCAGGCGGACGCGGCCGGCGCCCCGACGATGATCCAGCCGAGCGGGTACGCCCGAGCGCTGGTCGCCTCGTCCAACCCGAACCCGACGCCCGAGGTTCCTCACGCTCACGCGTGTGGCGGGTTTTGGTGGGCGGGGGGCGATGGGGGCGGCAGCGCGGTGCGGCGAATTTGTCGGGGGGCGGGGGCAGGATGAGGGGATGACTGTGACAGGACGCCTGGAGCTCGTCGCGCTCGACGCGCCGGACATCGAGAAACTCGCCTCGTTCTACGCGGAACTCGCCGGTTGGGAGATCATCCGGAAGGAGTCCGAATGGATCACCGTGCGGACCGCGGACGGCCAGGAGGTCGCCTTCCAACTCGCCCCGGACCATGTCGCTCCTCAGTGGCCCGGGCAGGAGCATCCGCAGCAGTTCCACCTCGACCTGCTGGTCGACGGGCACGAGGCGGCGGCGCAACGGGCCGTCGAACTCGGCGCCACCCGGCTCGCCGACGGCCCGACCTGGATCACGCTGGCCGACCCGGCCGGTCACCCGTTCGACCTGTGCCAGAGTGACGGCGTCGGCCCCGCGATGGGGTTGTTCGCGGCGACCATCGACGCCCCCGACAGCCCGGCGCTGGCGCGCTTCTACGCCGAGCTGCTGGGCATGGAGGTCACCTACGAGGGACCGGAGGGTGCGCTCATCGCCGGTGACGGCAAGAGCGTGATGTTCCAGCAGGTGAGCGAATACAACCCGCCGGCTTGGCCCGACCCGGCCAAGCCCCAGCAGGCACATCTCGACATCCTCGTCGACGACCTCGACGCTGGGCAGGCGCGGGCGCTGGAGCTGGGTGCGTCGCGGCTGAACGGCGGGGGCGAGAAGTTCCGCGTCTTCGCCGACCCGGCGGGGCATCCGTTCTGCCTGACCTCCGCCTAGGAGCCGTCATCCGGCTGACCTCTGGCGCCTAGCGCGTCAGCCGGCGGGGCCGGCGGATCCCGAGCCCGTGGCCCCGCCGGGCGTCGGCGGAGTGAAGGTCCGGCGCCGTGCCGTGCCGTCCCGTGCCGTGCCCGTGCCGTGCCCGTCCCGTGTCGTCCCGTGCCGTGCCCGTGCCGTGCCCGTCCCGTGTCGTCCCGTGCCGTGCCGTCCCGTGCCGTCTCGTCCCGTGTCGCGCCTCGGCAGCGTGTCCACTCGTCTGGCGCTGACCGTTATGTCCCGAAGGCGCCGTCATCGGGTGTTCTTCCCGCCTGCTCGTCGTCCGACGGTCCCGGCCTGCGGTCGACCCATCATTGACGTGTCAATCACGCGAGCTATGGTTGACGCGTCAAGGAGATGAGGTGCGGACCATGCGGGTTGGCGAGGAAACCGCGGGCGTGGCGGCCCGGCAGCGGCTGACAGCCGGGGAGCTGGCGATCTGGCGGTCGTTGCTCGACACGACCGACGAACTCCGCAAGCTCCTGGGAGCGCAGCTATTACAGGAGTCGAAGCTCTCGCCGGCCGACTACCAGGT
Source organism: Micromonospora sp. NPDC049523 (assembly GCF_040676775.1). Classification (NCBI taxonomy): domain Bacteria; kingdom Bacillati; phylum Actinomycetota; class Actinomycetes; order Micromonosporales; family Micromonosporaceae; genus Micromonospora; species Micromonospora sp. NPDC049523. Next base: position 95,921 of record NZ_JBFAPP010000023.1, read on the forward strand.
GCTGTTGGCGCTCAACGAGGCGGACAGCCGCCGGATGAGATCGTCGGAACTGGCCGAGAGCATCGACTGGGAGCGCAGCCGCCTCTCGCACCATCTCGGCCGGATGGAGCGGCGCGGTCTGATCCGGCGCGACGACTGCGCCACTGACAACCGGGGTTCCGAGGTTTCGCTCACCGACGACGGAGCGCGGATGTTCCGGGCCTCGACCGCGCCACACCTGAGGGCCATCAAGCAGAACTTCGGTGACGCCCTGACGCCCGAGCAGTTCGAGGCGCTCGCCGACATCCTGCAGGCGTTGCGGCGTCACCTCCACCCGGAACCGGGCGCCGCCCCGGCCGAGGAGCGTCGACCATGACCGACGGCGCGTCCGTGCCGCCGCCGATGCCGCGGATCGCGGTGCTCGGTGCGGGGCACACCGGGCCGGTGATCGCGCGGGTCGCGCTCGCCGCCGGCTATCCCGTGACGATCGCGGCCTCCGGCGACCCGGCGCGAATCGCCCTCATCACGCAGGTGCTGGTGCCGGGAGCCGAACCACGCTGGGCCGCCGACGCCGTCACGGACGCCGACATCGTGGTGCTGGCGATCCCGGTGCACCGGTTCGCGACGTTCGACCCCGCCCTCGTTGCCGGCAAGGTGGTCGTCGACACGATGAACTATTGGCCGCCGATCGACGGCGTCCAGGAGATGTTCGACGACCGCCGATACGGCAGCAGCGAGATCGTCGCGAGGCGGCTCGCCCGCTCCATCGTCGTCAAGTCCTTCAACCAGTTCGGCTACCACGAACTCGAGGAGGAACGGCGACCGCCGGGCTCACCCGAACGCCGTGCGCTCGGCGTCGCCGGGGACGACCCCGCCGCGGTGAAGGTCGTCGCGGAACTCGTCGAGCGCATCGGCTACGACAGCGTACGGCTGGACAGTCTGCGCGCCGGCCGCCTGCTGGAACCGGGCGGTCCTGTCTTCGGCGCCTCGCTGCGCCGGGCCGAGTTCGAGCTGGCCCTGGAGACCGAGCCGGGCTAGTGGCGTCGCGCCACCCGCCGTCGCATCACCGCTCAGGCGCGCCATCCCACCACCATCCAGAACAGAGAGACTCGACGTGAGCACCGCACCCCAGGACGCCGTACCGACCGCCGTGGGCGAGACCGGGAAGTTCCCCCTCGTCCTCGGCCTCGACACCTTCGGCGACGTCGGTCACGACGAAGGCGACCGCCCGCTCACCCACGCCCAGACGATCCGTAACGTCGTCGAACAGGGTGTCCTCGCCGACCAGGTAGGGGTGGACTTCTTCGGCATCGGCGAGCACCACACCGACGACTTCCCGCTGTCGGCGGCCGATGTCGCGCTCGCCGCGGTCGCCGCGCGTACGAGCCGGATCCGGGTCGGGTCGGCGGTCACCGTGCTGAGTTCGGACGACCCGGTACGGGTCTTCCAGCGCTACTCCACGCTCGACGCCATCTCCGGCGGCCGGGCGGAGGTGATCCTCGGCCGCGGTTCCAGCATCGACTCGTTCCCGCTGTTCGGTTACGACCTCGCCGACTACGAGAAGCTCTTCGAGGAGAAGGCGCACCTCTTCTCCGAACTGCTCAAGGGCGGTCCGGTGACCTGGCAGGGCAAGACCCGCGCCCCGCTGCGCAACCAGGACGTGGTGCCGTACGTCGAGTCCGGGCCCTTCCCGGCCTGGATCGGTGTCGGCGGCAGCCCCCAGTCGGTCATCCGCGCCGCGCGTTACGGCTACTCCCTGATGCTGGCGATCATCGGTGGTTCCCCGGCCCGCTTCGCGCCCTTCTCCGAGCTGTTCCACCAGGCGCTGGAGAAGCTCGGGCAGCCGGCGCGACCGGTGGGAGTCCACTCGCCCGGACACGTCGCGGCCACCGACGAGCAGGCCCGCGAGGAGTTCTGGCCGCGCTACCTGGAGGTCATCCGGCGCGTCGGCAAGACCCGCGGGTTCGCCGTACCGACGAGGGATTCGTTCCAGTTCGAGATCGGGCCCGACGGTGCGCTCTACGTCGGCTCGCCGGAGACCGTCGCGCGGAAGATCGCGGCGAACCTCACCGCGCTCGGCGCGACCCGCTTCGACCTGAAGTACGGCATGGGCGGCCTGTCCCACCGCGCGCTGATGACCAACGTCGAGCTGTACGGCACCCGCGTCATCCCCCGCGTACGCGAACTCCTGTCCTGAGCGCGGCCGATACCCCACCGTGGGGTCGGCGACCTGCCCGACCCCACGGTGAGTTCGCCTTCAGACGGCGTCGTCGTCGAGCACGGTGAGCCAGGCGAAGCCGTCACCGATCACGGCACCGGTGGGCGCCGAAATCGTGATCTTGTAGCGCAGGGCTGCGGTGTTGACCGCCGTGTTGCCGACGAGCGGCACCTCGATCCGCGCCCCGGTGGCCCCCTTGGGGATGGTCACCGGGAACGACAGCAGCGGCACCTGCCCCGCCGAGGCGGACCCGCTCGCTGCCGCCTGGACCTGGACCGTCGCGGCGCTCCTGAGCCGGTCGTTCAGGGTCAGCCGCATCGTCGCGGTGCCCGGTCCGGCCCCCTCGCCCACGGTGGCGTCGGCGATGCTGATCTGCGTCTCCCCGGTGGCACCGCCCTCGCCCACGGCCGGGCTGTCGAAGGTGATGTCGGACAGGTACGCACCACCCGTGGACGTGGCCGGGCGTACGGTCACGAAGCGGATGTCGCGCAGGTCCACCCCGCGCATCGCCTCGACCGGCAGGCGGACGGTACGCAGCCAGGTCTTGCCCAGCCGGCTGATCCCGTTCGGTGTGTTCGTCGAGGCGGGGAAGGGATCGAGGGCAGGGCTCACGGCTCCCACCCGTACCGTGGAGGTACGGCCGGACCGGTCGACCACCGCGACGTCGAGGTCGACATCTCCCACCGCGGCCTCGTCCCGCGCCAGGCGCAGGGTGAGCGCGTCATACCTGCGCACGTCCCGGTCACCCGGGGCGAGGGCCACCCGCACCTGCGGGGACGCGGACGCCGGGCTCCACTGGACGCGCAGGACCGGGCTGGTCGGGACCGACGTGGCGAAGGTGGCCGGCGTCCAGTGCGGGATCTTCGACGTTGCCGTGGTCGACGAGCACGGTGTGTCGCCGACGGCAACCCGCGAGGCCACGCTGTAGCAGTACGCGCCCAGGTCGAAGCCGGAGACCGAGACGTTGCCGGCCGGACGTTCCAGCGGGGCGAGGTCCAGGCGGCGCGAGCCGGGCTGCTGGGCCTGGGTGTACACCTCCGCCCGGCCGGTCGAGGGCACGGTGCCGTCGGTGCCGTCGAACAGCGGCAAGAACGCGGTCTCCCCACCCTGTACGAGCCGGAAGAACCCCGCCATGTACGCCGTACCGACGGCGCGCTGCTCGGCGCTGGTCAACCGGGTCGGGCTGGCGCTGCCGCACACCTCGTCGTTGGCCGGCGACCAGTCGTCGTTCGACGGTGAGACGGAGACACCGGGAGTCCACTCGGTGTTGAAGAAGTTGTGGTTGGCGCCCATGACCATGAGGGAGGAACGCAGCACGTTGTCGTCCACCGAGTAGCGGGTGTCGTCGAAGAAGTGCTGCCCCTGCTGGTTGGAGACGTCGCCGTCGCAGTAGGGGAGCAGCACCGCCATCGGGACGTCCGGCAGGGTGGGCCGGCCGAAGTCGACGGGTGCCAGCGGCAGTACGGCACGGATCCCGTACGGGTGCCGGCCCTCGGCGTTGAGCAGTGCGGCTTCCACCACGCCCTCACCGCCCCGCGAGTGGCCCATCAGCCCGACGTTGCGCAGGTCCAGCCGCCCCGACAGCGGGTGGCGCGACCATGGCAAGCCCTTGCTGTCGTTCCATTTCGCCAACAGGTCGAGATGTTTCATCACCAGTTGCCCACGCGCCAGCGCACCGTTGTCGTCGGTGTTGGTGGCGTCCTTGGCGTTGATGCCGTTGGCGCTGATCGACACCACGACGTAGCCGTGGCTGGCCAGGGACTCGGCGGTCTCGGTGTAGCCGAGGTAGCTGTCGATCGGGACGAACCCGGTCAGGCACGGCCAGTTGCTGTTGTTGGTCTGCCGGGTGGTGGGGTTGTAACACGCCGAGTGCCGGCCGTGCAGGAACACCACCACCGGGCGCTCACCCTTGGCACGGGCCGGTGCGTACACCGCGGCGCGCAGCTCGACCGGGAGGTTGTCGAGGCCGGACAGGGTCGTGGCACTGTCGCCGAGGTTGTAGTCGAGGCGTTCGACGGCGTAGCGGCCCGGTGTGGCCGGGTCGGTGTAGACCGGCTTCCGCTTGTGCGGGCCCTTGCGGGTGAACGGCACCGGGGCGGACCGCTGCGGTGACGGCTGGAGGTCCGGCACCGAGCCGTTCCAGCCGACGTCGACCCGCTCGGCGCCGGTGACGGCGGCGTCGGTGGTCTCGGTGCTGAGGGTGAATCCGTCCGCGGACTCCTTGGCGGTGCCGATGATGCGGCCGTCGACGGCCAGTTCCGGTACGGCGTCACGGACCGGCAGCGGCTCGTCGAGTCGCAGCGAGACCCGCCATCCGCCGTCCGGCAAACTCTCGACGTTGAACTCGTTCGAGGCTGCCGACTCGTCGACGGCGAGATCGTGCGTCGAATCGTCGGCGGGGCTGGCGGTGGCCGGAGCGGTGATCAGGACGGGGGCGGCGAGGCAGCCGGCGAGCACGGCGGCCGACAGTGCGGCCACCGTCCGGGCTCGGCCGCGTGGTGGGGCGAAACGGGCCATCTTCGGTCTCTCCTCCTCGCGCTGTGTGGGTCAGCGCGAGCGGACACTATGGAGCCCAGGTTCCAAATGATCTCTATCGAGGAAACGGCCTCGTTACCGAACTTCGCAAGATCGTCCAACCGCGACGTGTCGGGGAGCCACCACACACCCGTGGCGTGGTGGCTCCCCGCGAGGATCAGCGCTGGATGGACTTGGTCTCCAGGAACTCCTCGAGACCCTGCCGGCCGAACTCACGACCGTTGCCGGACTGCTTGTAACCCCCGAACGGCGCGAGCGGGTTCCACTGGGCGCCGTTGATGTCGACCTGGCCCGTACGCAGCCGCTTGGCGATCGCCAGGGCGTGCTCGCTCTCACCGAAGACGCCGGAGGTGAGCCCGTACACCGTGCTGTTGGCGATCTCGACGGCCCGGTCCTCGTCCGGGTACGGGATGATCGTGAGCACCGGGCCGAAGATCTCCTCCTGGGCGATGGCGGAGTCCGGGTCGACGTTCGCGAAGATCGTCGGCCGCACGTACGCGCCCTCGGTCAGCCCCTCGGGCCGGCCCGGACCGCCGAACACCAGGGTCGCGCCGTCGGCGATCCCTCGCCGGATGTAGCCGTCGACCTTCTGCCGGTGTGCCTCGGACGACATCGGGCCGATCCGGGTCGCCTCGTCCAGTGGATCCCCGACCGTGTACGCCGCGGCGGCGGCGACCGCCAGTTCGACGACCTCGTCGTGCCGGGACGCCGGTACGAGCATCCGCGGCCACGCGCCGCAGACCTGGCCACCGTTGGAGAAGGCCATCATCAGGCCCTTGCCGACCGCCTGCTCCAGGTCGGCGTCGTCCAGGATGATGTTGGCGCCCTTGCCGCCGAGTTCGAGCGCGACCCGCTTGACCGTCTCCGACGCGACCGCGGTGATCCGCCGGCCCGCCCGGGTGGAACCGGTGAACGAGACCATGTCGATGTCCGGGTGGGCCGAGATCGCTTCGCCGACCACCGGACCGGTGCCGTAGACGACGTTGAAGACACCCGCGGGCAGGCCGGCCTCGGCGGTGACTTCGGCGAGGATCCGTGCCGTCAGCGGCGCGATCTCGGACGGCTTGAAGACCATGGTGTTGCCGGCCACCAGCGCGGGCGCCAGCTTCGAGACGATCTGCTGGAGCGGGAAGTTCCAGGGCGTGATCGCCCCGACGACGCCGATCGGCTCCCTGACGATCAGGGAGTTGCCGACCTGTTCGGTCCAGTCGAAGTCCGCGGCGAGCGCGGTCACCGACTCCACGACCGCGACCGGGAAGCCGACCTGGGCGGTCCGGGACATGGCGATCGGCGAGCCCATCTCGGCGGTGATCGTGGTGGCGATCTCCTCGACGCGGGCCTTCAGCCCGTCGGAGATGCGTCGCACCACGGCTGCCCGCTCGGCCGGTGCGGTCGCGGCCCAGTTCGGGAAGGCGGCCCGGGCGGCGGCCACGGCCCGGTCGACGTCCGCGGCGGTGCCGGACGGTACGTCGGTGACGATCTTGCCGGTCGCCGGGTTCACCACCTGGATGGTCTCGGAGGATCCGGCGACGGCCTCGCCGCCGATCCAGTGGGCGGGTACGGGGAAGGTTGCTGTGTCCATGGACCGACCGTGGCACCGCCACGCGGAAGCGGCCATGTGCTCCCTATCCGTGTATCGGCAGTACCTGGATCAGGCCACCGGATGGTGTGAACCTTGGAACGGAACAGCGATTTGCTGCGAATTGTTGTGGATCAGGACGCCCCACTGCGACGAGGAGACCAGGATCGTGGATCGAGCCAGACTCGCCGACTTCCTCCGTACGCGTCGGGAGGCGCTCCAGCCCGAGGACGTGGGACTGCCGCGCGGACAGCGCCGCCGTACCGGCGGGCTGCGGCGCGAGGAGGTCGCCGTACTCTCCGACATGTCGATCGACTACTACAGCCGGCTGGAACAGCAGCGTGGCCCGCATCCGTCCGAGCAGATGCTGGCCTCGCTCGCCCGGGGGCTGCGCCTGTCGCTGGAGGAACGCGACCATCTGTTCCAGCTTGCCGGCTACGCCACCCCGCAACGGACCATACGCGCCGAGCACATCAACCCCGGCATGATGCGCATCTTCGACGGTCTCGAGGACGCTGCCGCCCAGGTGGTCAGCCACCTGGGGGAGACGCTGCGGCAGACCCGTCTGGCGGTCGCGCTGCTCGGCGACGAGAGCGCGTACGCGGGCCTCGCGCGCAGCAAGCACTACCGGTGGTTCACCGATCTCTCGTCGCGGGCGATCCACCCCGAAGAGGACCATTCCACGCAGAGCCGGCTGATGGTCGCGAACTTGCACGGTGCGTACACGCGTGACGGCAGGGGCTCACGTGCTGCCGAGATCGTCGAGGCGTTGCTGCCGATCAGCCCGGAGTTCGCCGAGCTGTGGCGGGAGCATCCGGTCGCCGGACCGTACTGCGCGCCGAAGCGCATCCAGCACCCGCAGCTCGGCCTCGTCGAGCTGTACTGCCAGACGCTGGTCGACCCCGACCAGTCCCAGCTGCTGGTGGTCTACACCGCCGCACCGGGCACCGAGAGCTACCGGAAACTGCAACTGCTGTCGGTCATCGGCGACCAGCGCGTCTGACCGGTGCGCGACGGGAGAAGCCGGCGCTACTTCGCGAAGATCTGGCTCTCGTCGCGGAAGGCCTTGAACTCCAGCGCGTTGCCGGCCGGATCCCGGAGGAACATCGTCCACTGCTCGCCCGGCTCGCCCGCGAACCGCAGGTAGGGCTCGATGACGAAGGCGATACCCGCGTCCCGTACCCGGCCGGCCAGTTCGTGGAAGTCCTCGACGGACAGGACCAGGCCGAAGTGCGGCACCGGGACCTCGTGTCCGTCGACCGGGTTGCGTCCGGCGTCGACCCGCTCGGCCACCGGCACGACGTGGGTGACCAACTGGTGGCCGTAGAAGTTCCAGTCGACCCAGTGGTCCGTCGAGCGCCCCTCGGCCAACCCGAGCACGCCGCCGTAGAAGCCGCGTACGCGCTCCAGGTCGTCGACCGGAATCGCCAGGTGGAAAGCAGGACGGGTGGTCGCGGTCATCGCGGACTCCTCTGTCGTGCGGGGCACGTCACCCAAGGGCGCGCCGACAACGTGATCTTCACGCACAACGACGGCCGGTACAACACCTGCGGCGCCCGAGCCGGACGGAGCGGATATCACGATGCGGTCGGGGCAGGTACGCACGTAGGGTCCTCCTCTTGTGAGCAGGATGATCGAGACGGTTGTACCAGCACGGTTGGGTACGGGCTACCGCTGGTTGCTCGCCTCGTCGTGGGCGACGAACCTCGGTGACGGTGTGGCGGTCGCCGCCGGACCGTTGCTGGTGGCGTCGCTGACCGACAATCCGTTCCTGGTGTCGCTGGCGGCCCTGCTGCGGTGGGCGCCGCCGCTGGTGTTCGGCCTGTACGCCGGTGTGCTGTCCGACCGGCTCGACCGGCGACGGATCGTGATCGCCGCGGATGTCATCCGGGTCCTGGCGCTGGTCGTCCTGGTCGTCGCGATCGTCACCGACCGGGTGTCGGTGGTCGGGGTGTTGGTGGCTTTGGGGTTGCTCGCCACCGCCGAGGTCTTCGCCGACAACACGACGGCGACGCTGACGCCGATGCTGGTGCACCGCGACGACCTCGCGATCGCCAACGCCCGGATGCAGACCGGCTTCATCACGCTGGACCAGCTCGCCGGTCCGCCGATCGGTGCCGCCCTGTTCGCGGCCGGCGCGGCGTGGCCGTTCGTGACCGAGGCCGTCCTGGCGGCCGCCGGTGTGCTGCTGGTGTCGAGGGTCGTGCTGCCCGTTCGGGAGCGCGAACCGGCCGAGACGCCGACCGGCGTGTGGCGGGACATGGCCGAGGGTTTCCGGTGGACAGTACGCCACCCAGCGGTCCGTACGCTGTGCCTGACGATCTTGATCTTCAATGTCACCTTCGGCGCGGCCTGGTCGGTGCTGGTGCTCTACGCCGAGCAGCGCCTCGGTCTGGGCGCTGTCGGGTTCGGCCTGCTCACCACGGTCTCGGCGGTCGGCGGCCTGCTCGGCACCGCCCTGTACGGCTGGATCACCCGGCGGGTGAGCCTGGGCAACGTGATGCGGGCCGGACTGATCATCGAGACCTTCACCCACCTCGCCCTGGCCCTCACCACCTCGGCCTGGCTGGCCTCGCTGGTCTTCTTCGTCTTCGGCGCCCACGCGTTCGTCTGGAGCACCACCTCGATGACGGTGCGGCAGCGTGCCGTCCCCACCCACCTACAGGGGCGGGTGAACAGCATCAACACCATCAGCGTCTTCGGCGGTCTGGTCGTCGGCTCGGCCATCGGCGGTGTGCTGGCCACCCACTACGGCGTGACCGCGCCGTTCTGGTTCGCCTTTGTCGGCTCGGCGGTTTTCGTGGTCCTGCTCTGGCGTGAACTCACCCGGATCGCCCACGCCGACGAGCGGTCCCAGGCCGTCGCGGTGTGATTTCTCGGCCGGGACGTCGTCGTGTCGGCGGCCCGGTCCAACCTCGGCCGGCACCCTACGGCGATTGTCCTAGGACGCTGTAGGGGTGGTGACGCCGGTCCTGCCCGGGCGGCCAGGAAAGGGTTTCCCCCAGGGATTTCGAGAAGGCCGGGCGCTCAGAGCACCCGGACCGGCTGCCCGGCCAGGAACGCCTCGATGTCCTCGACCACGTCGCCGAAGAACACCCGGTAGGTTTCCCGGGTGACGTAACCGAGGTGCGGCGTCAGCACGGTGTTCGGCGCCGTACGCAGCGGGTGGTCGGACGGCAGCGGTTCGACGTCGAAGACGTCCAGGCCGGCGCCGGCGATCCAGCCCTCCCGCAGCGCGGTGAGCAGGGCGGCCTCGTCGACGATCGGCCCGCGCGAGGTGTTGACCAGGTACGCGTCCCGGCGCATCGAACGCAACTCGGCCTCGCCGAACAGGCCACGGGTCCGGTCACCGAGTTGGAGATGCACGGTCACGATGTCCGATCCGGTCAGCAACTCCTCCTTGGACACCGAGGTTACGCCCAGCTCTGCCGCGTGCTCGGCGCGCAGGTTCTCGCTCCAGGCCAGGACGTGCATCCCGAACGCCCGGCCGACGGCGGCCACCTGGGCACCCATCCGACCCAGCCCGACCACCCCGAGGGTGTGACCGGCGAGGTCGCCGCCGACGGTGCTCTGCCAGCCGCCGGTCCGTACCCGCTGGGCCTCGGCGGGGATCCGGCGTACCAGGGACAGGATGAGTCCCCAGGTGAGTTCGGCGGTGCCGGTGGCGACCCCGCGGGTGCCGGTCACGGTGACACCGCGCCGCGTTGCCGCCGGTACGTCGATGGCGACGTTGGACATCCCGGTCGTGACCAGCAGCCGCAGCCGGGGCAGCCGGTCGAGTACGGCCGCGGGCAACGCGGTCCGCTCCCGCATCGCCACCACCACCTCGGCGTCGGCGAGCCGCCGTACGAGAACTTCGACGTCGTCGACGTGGTCGGTGAAGACGCTCAGCTCGATTCGGTCCCCGAGCCGGTCCCAGTCACCGAACTCCCGCGCCACGTCCTGGTAGTCGTCGAGCACCGCGACCCGAACGGCCATTTTCGCCTCCCGTACCCGTCGCGGCCCCTCCACCGGGCCATGGTCTTCCGTCGGGCCTGCGGGTGCTGGCTGGGAGGTTCCCAGCCAGGGTGCCGAGCGGGCCGTACCCGATCATGGCACGGACCGGATGCGGACCGCCCGACTACCGCCCACCCGGGCTCGACCCGGCACCGCGTGTCCCGGTGCCCGCCGGCCGCGACCGGACCATGCCGTCCGTCCGGTGCCCGCCCGCCGTGACCGGACCATGACGTGACCGTGACCGGCCGGACCACGCTGGGGACCACCCCGTCCCACCGAGAGACGGGACCTCGGAGGGAGCAGCACATGCACGCAGGTACAGGCCGGGCGGTCGGGCACGGGAGCGCCGCCGTGGCGCTCGTCGCGGCGAGTCTCGTCGCCGGTGCGGGGCCCGCACGCGCGGACGCGCCACACTCACCGGTCCTCGTCGCGGCGGCCAGCCTGCACGACGAATCCCCGGAGAAGGAGGTGACGGTGCGCTGTCCGGGTGCGACGTCGGTCTTCTCCGCCGGTGGCGGTGTCGGCGGCTCCGCGGCCGATACCGGGCAGGTCGTGGTCACGGCGGTGGTGCCGGACGCGGGACTGACGACGGTGACGGTCCGGGCGGTTGCGCGTACCGGGCACCGGGGTCCGTGGTCGGTGGTCGGGCAGGCGATCTGCGAGGCGTCCGGGTCGCCGCTGCGCCGGGCGGTGGGTTCGGCGGTCGGGGAGTCCACCGCGACGGCCACCTGCGGTGTGGGGACGAAGGTATGGGGGACCGGGTTCCGGGTCACCGGTAACCCGGATCACGTCGCCGTCGCCGAGGTCGTACCGGATCCGGGCCTGACCAAGGTCCGGGTCGGCGTCACCGGCGACCAGCCACCGACCGAGGTCACCGCGTACGCCATCTGCCGTGCGCAGACCGGCACCATGCGTCGCGTCGCGGCGGTGTCGCCGGACGGTGCGGGGTGGCCGAGGAGCGTGACCGTCGCGGACACCGCGGACGCCCGGGTCTACGGCGTCGGTGGTCGCACCGGCGGCGGGCCCCGCGCCTACCTCGACGCGCTGGTGCTGCGGCCGGCGGGCGCCGGGGCAGGGGTCCGCGCCGCCCTCGCCGCACCGATCCAGGCCGCGTCGACCGGGGTACGACCCGGACCGCGCCCGGCCGACGGCACGGCCACCGCCGGTACGGGCGACGAAACCGTCGTGTACGGCGTCCTCGCCGGCAGCTTCCACTGAGCCGTCGGGCACTCAACGGGTCCGGGCACCGACCCCGACCGGGGCGAGTATCGACTCATCCGGTGACCGTACGCCGATCGCGTGCATCGCCTCGGCGTAGCGGAGCAGGGCCCGGCGGGCCTCTCCGTGCCGGCCACCGGCGACCAGGGTCCGCACCAGTGCCCGGTGCGCCGGCTCGTCGTACGGGTCCTTCTCCAGCAGCCGGAGCAGGCAGGCGACCGCGGTCTCCGGGTCGCCCGCCGCCCGGCTGGCCCGGGCCAGCATCCGCAGCATGTTCAGGTACGCCGCCCGTACCTCCTCGCGCAGCGGTGCCGACCAGTCGGCGTACGGCTCGTCCTCGAAGACGTCGGCCCGGTACTGCCGTTCCGCGCTGGCCAGTACGGTCCGGGCCTCGGCGACGGCGCCACGGTCGAGTAGCCGGCGCCCGTGCACCACGTGGGCGAAGAACTCCTCCACGTCGACCCGGAGCCGGGTGATGTCCAGCGCGACGCTGGCCTGGTCGGCGACGAGGAAGTGGTCGGCCGGGTGGGCCCGGTCCGGGTCCAGCACACCGCGCACGATCGACAGCAGGACGGAGAGCCGGTGCCCGGTCCGGTCGGCGTCGTCGTCGGGCCAGAGCAACTCGCACAGCATCCCGCGCGACACCGGCCGGCCGCGTCGGGTCGCGACGATCCGGAGCAGCTCACGGGCCTTGCGTGACTGCCACTGGGAGGCCGGCACAACCCGGTCGCCGAGCTGCACCTCGAACCGGCCGAGCAGCCGGATCGAGACCTCGGTGCCGGTGCCGGATCCGTTGCCGGTGGCACCCGGCACCGGTGCCCGGTGGTCCGGCACGGCGTCCGCCGCGGTGAGTTCCTCGACCGCGATCAGCGCGTCCAGCCGGTCGTCGGTGGTGGCGTCGGGCAGGCCGCCGAGGATCACCCGGATCCTGGCCGCCTCCAGCACCGCGCCGGTGTCGGTCCAGATCGCGTACGCCTCGCGCAGTGCCGCGCGGGCGCGGATCGGCACCGGCTCGCTCGCGGCGCGCAGTTCGAGGGCGTCGGCGAGTCCGCCCCGGTCTCGTTGCGCGCGGGCGATGGTCGCCGCCTCCGTAGCCAGTGCTCCCGCCTCCGCCCGGTCGGCACGGCGTACGGCCAGCCAACCCCGGGCCAGCAGCGCCGGCACAGAGATCTCGGTGGAGGCTTCGCGGGTGGCCCGTTCGGCGTACCGGGCCGCGGTGTCGGGGTCCTCGTGTGCGACCACGAGGGCGAGGCCGGCGAGGGCGGGCACCAGGATGTTGGCGTTGCCGGCCGCCTCGCCGACCCGAACCGCCTCCTCGTAAGCCGCCCGGGCCTGTTCGCGCCAGCCGCGTCGGCGGTACACCTCGCCGAGGCCGAGCAGGGCCGCCCCGGAACGGCGTGACCCCATCCGCTCGTACCGGGCGAGGACCTGCCCGTACCGGCGGACCGCCTCGTCGTAGCGGCCGAGGATGGACAGCGCGTCGGCCTCGTTGCAGCAGGCGATGTTGCGCAGGTTCGGGTACCCGGCGGCGGTGGCGAAGCGGTCGGCCCGCCGGGCGAGGACCAGGGCCTCGGCGTACCGGGACGAGCAGATCAGGTGGTACGACTGGTTGATCAGGATGCGGGTGACCAGCACGACGTCGCCGGTACGTTCGGCGATCGGCAGCGCCCGCGCGTACTGCTCCTCGCTGCGGGCCCGGTCCCCGGCCGCGCCGAGGCAGAGGGCCACGCTCACGTGGGCGGTGGCCAGTGCCCCGTCGTGTCCGGCATCGGCGGCGTGCCGTACGGCGCGCTGGGCGTAGCCGGTCGCGGTGGCGCAGTCTCCGGCGAGCAGGTGGGCGTGGGCGGTCCAGGCGAGCAGGATGGCGGTGTCGGCGTCGGCGGGCACCTCCCGCCCCTGGGCAAAGACCTTCAGCGCGTCGAGTGGGTTGCCCCGCTGGTAGTGGACCCGGCCCATCCGCCAGGCGAGTCCGGCGTCGCCGACGGGTTCGCCGGCCGCGACCGTGTCGTACGTGCGTGCCGCGGCGGGCAGGTCACCGGCGGTACGGAACGCGTCGCCGAGCAGCAGCCTCAGCCGCCTGGTACGGCGCGCCTGCGGCAGTGCCTCGACGATCGCGGCGACCTCGGTCGGCCGCCCGGCGGCGAGCACGGAGTCGCCGTGTTCCTCCAGTACCCGTACGCACTGCTCGTGGTCGGCGGCCCGCAGGTACGCGCGGGCGGCGGCCAACGGGGGACCGTGCTCGCCGTACCAGGCGGCGGCGACGGTGGTGATCCGCCGGTTGGTGGCACGCCGTCCGGTGCGTCGCCCGATCTCCGCGATCACCGGGACGAGCCGGTCGCCGGGTGTCGGCCCGTCCGGGTCGGGGACCAGCAGGCCGGTGCGGGCCAGCAGGTGCAGCGTCGCCGCCGCGCGCCGGTGCCCGAGCGCCGCACACAGCCCGGTGTTCACCGGGGCGAGCGTGGCGACGTCACGGACGAGCCGGTTGACCTCCGCCGGCAACGACGCCAGCACCTCGGTCGCCACGTACGTCGCCAGTGGACCCTCCGGTGCGGTGATCACGGGTAGCAGCGGGCCGGTGGGCGTACCGGTCGGGCCGAGTGTTTCGGCGGCGAGGTGGACCAACGCCGGCCAGCCGCCGGTCAGTTCGTGGATCCGGTCGGCCAGGTCGGGATCCGGCAGCCCGTATTCGGCGGTGAGCAGGTCGACTACCTGGTCGGTGGTGAGCGCGAGATCGGCGGGCCCGACCTCGGTGAGCCGGCCCCGGCCACGCCACCGGGAGGTGGCGGTGCCGAGCGGCCACCGGGACGACAGCGCGACGGTGATCCCGTCCGGCAGTCCACCGATGATCGCGAGCAGCCGGTCGGCGGTTGCCGGTTCGAGGCGCGGCAGGTCGTCGACGACCACGGTCAGGTTGTCGCCCGCCGGGGTCTGTGCGGTCAGTTTCTGCAGGTCACCGACGATCAGCGGGTCGACGTCGGTGCCGCGCAGCCAGATCGTCGACGCCGGCCGGAACCACTGGCGCAGCGCGGTTGTCTTGCCGTACCCGGCGGCGGCGACGAGGAGCCGGCAGGCACGGGGTCGTGGGTCTGCCATCGTCGGACACACTGCTTCCAGCCGGTTGCGCGGTGGCCCGGAACGTCGTGGTGGCGACCGTGCCGTGGACGGCTCCAGACTCCTGCGGTGCCGTCGGGCGGGCAAGCCAATTCCGGAAAGCCGACATGGCGTGGACCGGGCCGCCGACGGTGTCAGTGTCCGCTGTGCCGGAAGGTGCTGCGGTACGCCCGCGGCGCGACGCCGCTGACGCGTTTGAACTGGGCGCGGAAGTTCGTCGGTGAGGTGAAGCCGACCTGGCGGGCGATGCGGTCGATCCCGTGGTCGGTCGTCCCGAGGAGTTCCTGCGCCCGACGGATCCGTACGTTGTTGAGCCACTGCATCGGGGTGCGACCGGTCTCCTCGTGGAACCGGCGGTTGAGCGTACGGATGCTCATGGTGGCCTGGTCGGCGAGGTCGTCGAGGCTGAGGTCGAGGTGGGCGTTCTCCTCGATCCATTCGAGGAGGCGCGCGAGCCCGGGTGCGGTCTGGCCGGGGCTGTCCCGCACGATGAACTGTGCCTGCCCGCCGTCGCGGTGCAGCGGCGCGACGGTCAGCCGGGAGGCGTCGGCGGCGACCGCGGCCCCGTAGTCCCGGCCGACGAGGTGCAGGCACATGTCGATCCCGGCGGTTGCCCCGGCGGAGGTGACGATCTGGCCGGTGTCGACGTAGAGCACGTCGGGGTCGAGGTCGACGGTGGGGAACGCGGCACGGAACCGTTCGGTGGCGGCCCAGTGGGTGGTGGCGCGCCGGCCGTCGAGCAGACCCGCCGTGGCGAGGGTGAAGGCGCCGACGCAGATGGAGGCGATCCGGGTGCCGGCGGCTGCCGCGTCGCGTAGCGCTTTGGTGACGGCGGCCGGGGTCGGTGCCGTGGGGTCGTCGCGGCCGGGGACCACGATCGTGTCGGCGCGGGCCAGCGCGTCGAGGCCGTGGTCGGTGGCGAGGCGCAGCGGCCCGGCGCTGACGACGGGTTCGCTCCCGCAGACCAGTACCCGGTAGCCGGGTCGGCCGCCCGGCAGCCGTACCCGCCCGAACACCTCGACGGGGGTGGTCAGGTCGAACGCGATGGTGTCCGGCAGGGCGAGGACAACCACGGTGTGCACGGCAAAATCCTAGCGCCCGGCGGTACGTGTGACAGCCCCTGGTCGCGTCTTCTACGTGGCAGGCCCGCTTGGCAATATTCAGCCGAACCTTGGCATTCCTGCCACTGGAGTTGTCGACCCCGGTTGCCGAGCATGGAACGGGTGCGAACCCGTACCGCCGCGACCAGCCGAGGAGTCCCCATGCATGTTCAGATCGTCCTGTTCGACGGCTTCGACCCGCTGGACGTCATCGCGCCGTTCGAGGTGCTCGCCGCCGGCAGCGACGCGGTGCAGGGTGAACTGATCGTCGAACTCGTCTCGGCGCAGGGGCCCCGCCCGGTGCGCAGCGGTACGCGGGGCCTGGTGCTGACCGCGACCTCCCGCCTCGACCCGACCAAACCCGGTTACGTCCTGGTGCCGGGTGCCAGCGGACCGACCGTCGGCGACCCCGACGAGGGGGTGGAGACGATCCCGGTGCTGCTCGCCCGGTTCGGTGAGACCGAGGCCGTGACGCTGGTGCGGGAGGCGCTGCGCAACCCGGAGGTGACGGTGGCGACCGTGTGCGGCGGCTCCCTCGCCCTGGCCATGGCCGGCCTGATCACGGCACGGCACGCCGTCACCCACGTGCAGGGCATGGAGGTGCTGGCGGCGACCGGGGTGCACGCCGTACCGGCCCGTGTCGTCGACGACGGCGACCTGGTCAGCGCCGGGGGAGTGACCTCGGGCCTGGACCTCGGACTGCACATCCTCGAACGCGAGTACGGACCGAGGATCGCCCACGCCGTCGAGACCTACTTCGAGTACGAGCGCCGCGGCACCGTCTGGCGGAACACCGGCCGCCAACCGGTCGCCGTCTGACCTGCCCTCGTTCCGACCTGCCCTCGTTCCGACCTGCTCTCGTCTACCGAATCGAACCGACCGGAAGGAAGCCCCGTGAACTCGATCATCGGGATCTGGGACCTGAAACTGAGAACACCGATCGGCTCACTCGCCGTCGTCTACACCTTCACCGACACGGCGGACGGCCTGCGCGGCACGGCCGAGGGCAGGGGTGAAACCGTGCCGCTGGTCGACATCGACCAGCAGACGACGGCCGATGGCCAGCACGTCACCTGGCGACAGTCCATCACCAGGCCGATAACGCTCAACCTCGACTTCGACGTCACCGTTGCCGGGGACACCCTCACCGGACACTCCCGTGCTGGTCGGCTGCCGCGCAGCAGCGTCACCGGCAACCGCAGGAACGCGTGACCGAACACCCTGCCTGCGGACCCAGTGACTAGGCTGGCCTGCGAGGACGCACCGCAGACCAACCGAGGGGTGGCCGATGGGCACCGGCGCAGACGAGAACGTGCCGCCCCATCCGGTCGTCCGGGAACTGGCCCTGCCGTGCGCTGCGGCGTACGCCTTCGAGGTCTTCACGGCCGGCATCGGCGGGTGGTGGCCGACCGGCTTCACGGCGAGCGGCGCGGACCTCGCGGCCGTGGTGGTCGAACCCCGCGCCGGTGGGCGGGTCTACGAGCGCGACCGCACCGGCAGCGAGTACGACTGGGGCACGGTCGCCGTGTGGGAACCGGGTGGGCGGATCGTGTTGCACTGGACGCTCGGGCAGCGGACCGGCGATGCGACGCTGGTCGAACTGCGCTTCACGCCGGACGGGGCGGGCAGCGTGGTGCGGCTGGAGCACGGTGGTTGGCAGCCGGGGCAGGCGGCGGACCGGGCGCGGTTCGACGACGAGGCGGGATGGACCGTCGTCCTGGAGTCGTTCCGGCAGCGGATCGTCGGACCGGAGCCCTCGTCCGGCCGGTGACCGTCAGGAGGACAGGTCGGGGTCCGACGGCCAGACCGCCCCGTCCGTCTGTCGGTTCGTGAACGCGAACTGCACGGTGTCCTGCTCGTCGACGTGGACGTCGAGCGCCTTGTCGGCGAGCAGTTGCGCCGCCTGCGGATCCAGGAACAGTCGGGCCCCCAGGTTGTCGACGACCTGGTCCCCCTGGTCCGGCTGCTCGGTGATGGCGACCAGCAGGGAATCGTCCGACGGATCGTGGCTGATCCGCAGCCCGCCGGTCTGCGGTACGCCCTGCTGCGCGGTCAGGTCTCGGATCGCCATCACCGCGTTATCGGTCAAGACCAGCATCGACAACTCCTCCGGTTCGTCCGCTATCCCACCCAGGTACCGGTTGTCCCCACCCCTGCCCTGCTCGTCCACCCGTTACCGGGCCCTGTCCACATACCCGTTGCGGGGCTCTGTCCGCATACCCGTTGTCGGGCCGAAGAAGCTCTCCGCCGACGAGTGGTCGCCGGCCCGCGTTTCGATCCCGCGCCGGGGGTAAACAGGTTTACCAGGCGCCGGCCTCGTTGACCCTCACCGGCGCGGAAGCCGGCAGATGGAGGCAGGGTATGACGGACTCGGTCATCCCACCCGACGACCCCACTCGCGCTCTGGTGCACGCCCGGCCCGACGATCCCGCCCTGCCGCACGTTGCCGTGGCGGGCAACACCTACACGATCCTCGTCGCGGGTGAGCAGACCGCCGGACGGTACTGCCTGATCGACATGCGGGTGCCGCCCGGCGGCGGCCCTCCTCCACACCGGCACGACTTCGAAGAGATGTTCACCGTGCTCGACGGCGCCGTGGAGTTCACCTTCCGGGGTGAGCGGACCGTCGCCCGGGCCGGCGAGACCGTGAACATCCCGGCGAACGCACCGCACTTCTTCCGCAACTCCTCCGGCGAGCCCGCGCACATGCTCTGCATGTGCACCCCGGCCGGGCAGGACGAGTTCTTCCAGCGGGTCGGTGACCGGGTGGACGGTCCGACAACGCCGGCACCGAAGCTCGACGAGGCTCAACAAAAGCAGCGCGGGGAACGCGCCGGCAGGCTGGCGTCGGAGTACCGGACGGAGATGCTGACACCCTGACCGGGCCGCGACCACGACCACACTGCGACCGGGGACGAGTCAGAAACGCCCGCCCCCGGTCGCGGTGGATCAGTGCGACTTCTTCCGGAAGTTACGCTCGCACTGCCTGAGGTCGACCTTCACCTTCTGGCCAAGGTTGACGTTCACCGCCGTACGCTGCAGCACCGTGCCGTCCGGACGCTCACAGGTCAGGATCCACGGTTCGCGGTAGAAACCGGTCTGGTTCGGTTGCACCCCGTCCGCCTGGTACGGCGGCACCGGCCGGTAGGACGGGTTGACCGCCCAGCTGAACTTGCCGTTCGACCTGCCGACGTTCAGGTCGGACGTCAACGTCGTACCGAACGCCGTCGGCCGGGTCGTCCCGTCCGCCTGGGCGTAGGGCTGGGTGTACATGTTGAAGGACTTCGCGATCCGCAGCACCGCTCCCTTGGGCGCCTTGCCCTCGATCACCGCGTGCTGGTCCGGGTCGGCCGTTGCCTCCAACGCCTCGAACATGGCGAGCCGGTGCTCGGCGTACGCGTCCACGACCTGGGTCTGGAAGGTACGTTCCACCCCGCTGTCCGGGCAGGTTTCGGCGGTGAACGCCAACCCCCGGGTGGCGAAGTACGCCCAGTCGATCGCCTCGCCGGTGGTCTCGTAGTCGTGCGCCGAGTCCCGCGGAATGTAGTTCGGGCCGTAGCGCCTGGCCATCCTGGTCGCCAGGTCCTCGAAACGGGCCACGTCCTGGGTCGGGCCCACCTCCAGCTGCAGCGGCGGGTAGAGCACCACCTGGATGCAGGTGTGCTGGGTGACGAACGTGGTCGCCTGCCGGGTGGACAGCAGCCACTCGATGTTCCTGGTCTCCGGTTCCGACCACGGCGTCGCGCCACCGGTGGAGATCGGCAGCCAGCCGAAGCCGTAGTTGCGGTTCATGTCGACGTTCGTGTCGGTCTGCCGGCGGTTGCGGCTGAAGCCGTCCACGTTGACGATCGGCACCACCACGAGCCGGGCACGGCCGAGCAGCGAGGAGACGTACCGGTCGCCGCGGGCGGCGCGCTGCACCAGGTCGGTCGCGTACTCCATGACGAGTTCGCCGCTCGGCCACTCGTTGCCGTGGTGCATGCCGACGGTGACGAAGACCGGTTTGCCGTCGTTGGCCCGGACGTCGCGGGAGATCTCGATGCCGCGGACCAGTCGGCCACTCGACGTGGGGTACGGCAGGGTCAGCGGCTTGACCAGCTTCGGGTACTCGCGGGCCAGCGTCTGCAGGTCCCGCTCGTAGTCGTCCAAGGTGCGGTAGGTGGTGTTGCCACTGGGCAGGGCGGTGACCTGACCGGACGGCGGCGACCCGGCGAGTGCCGTACCGGTCGATGCTGTTGCCGGGGCCGCGAACCCGGTCACGGCGAGACAGGCGGCGGCCGAGGCCGACAGTGCCCCGCGCCAGACACCACGGCCGCTCTTGGTGAACCACATAACGTCGTCCCTTCCGGAGCACGGTACGGACTCGGGGCGCGGGACCGACCGTGGTTCACCTCCGTTCCGGTGGCGGTCGAGGTGGTGCGGCATCCCGCGTTCCGCTGCGCCAGCAGCAAGATCCATTGACGGTATCGATCAACGTGTGCGCCGGTCAAGGGTCGACATAGGAAGCCGTCGACCTGTGCGCCCGCGCGGGACCGGGCCGTCTGCGGACCAGGATGCGGGCAGGCGCGCGCCGGGTGACCCGTACGGGTCGGTGCCTCAGCGGGTGATGGCGTGTGCCAGCGGCAGCGCGGTCGGCTGACCGTCCCAGGTGCCGGTGAGGGTGGCACCGATCGGCCGGTCGCCGCCGTCGAGGCGACGGACGACGGTGAGCTGCAACCGGTCCGTCGTGATGATCGTGGCGTAGTCCTCGTCCGTCACGACCAGCGACGGCCCGTCGGCGACGGGGACCTCGGCATCCGGTGTGCCGCTGCCGACGACGACCGCGCTGGGGTCGCGCCGTTCCAGCCGGCCGTCGACCTCGAAGAACTCGTCCGCCTGACCGCCGCCGGTGAAGATGGCGTGTGCCAGCGCCGACACGTAGACCGGGTCACCGCACGCGTCGTACACCCAGCGCCGGCCGAGGACCGAGTGCTCGGTGGTGCCGACCAGCCACCGTTCGCCGCCGGGCAGCGGTGCGCCACGGTAGGTGAGCGGGACCTGGTACACCGCCGAGTCACCGGTGCTCACCAGCATCGTCTCGATCCCGACCGCACCCGCCGGGTCGTCGAACCGGTACGCCGCCACCCGTACCACGTCGTCGTCCGTCGACTCCCCGTACCACCGGCGCTCCGGCAGCCACGCGGCCAGGAGTTCGAGCTTCGTGGGGTGCAGTTCGGCCCGGTGCAGCAACGCCATGAGCCGAATCGTAGGGCAGGTCCGGGCCGGGTCTTCACCAACCCTCGCGGGGATGACCAGGTGACCACGCTCACCGGGTCAGCGGCCGGCGCGGGACGTCCACCGATGTGGATCAGTCGGATACTGCAGGAGACGCGCGGCGGCCGGTGGTGGTCGACGCGTACCGACGGGTCGGAAGCGGGGGCACGATGAAGATCGTCATTCCGGGCGGCACCGGACATCTGGGATTCCTGCTCGCCGACGCCCTCGGCCACGCGGGGCACGAGGTGGTCGTCCTCAGCCGACGCGCGGACACCCGGGTGCCCGGCGCGCGTACGGTGTCCTGGGACGGACGGACCGCAGGGCCGTGGATGGCCGAGGTCGACGGCGCCGAAGCCGTGGTCAACCTCGCCGGGCGGAGCGTGAGCTGCCGGTACACCCAATCCAACCTGCGCGAGATGATGGCGTCGAGGGTCGACTCCGCCACCATCGTCGGTACGGCGATCGCCCGGGCGGCGAAGCCACCTCGGGTGTGGCTGCAGATGAGCACCGCCACGATCTACGCACACAGCTACGACCGGGCCAACGACGAGGCGACGGGGGTCATCGGCGGTACGGAGAACGACGTACCGGCGTACTGGGGCTTCAGCGTCGACATCGCACGGCGGTGGGAACGTGCACAGCTCGACGCACCGACCCCGGACACCCGCAAGGTCGCGCTGCGTACGAGCATCGTGATGGCGCCCGGCCGGGGCGGAGCGTTCGACATGTTGTGGCGGATGACCCGACTGGGCCTCGGCGGGCCGGTCGCCGGCGGCCGGCAGTACATGTCCTGGATCCACGACCGCGACTTCGTCCGGGCGGTCGAGTTCCTGCTGGCCCACGACGGGGTCACGGGGCCGGTCAACCTGGCGTCGCCCAATCCACTGCCGTACCGCGCGTTCATGGCCGGCCTCCGACAGGCCACGGGCGTACGGGTGGGGTTGCCCGCCACGCGTTGGATGGCCGAGCTCGGGGCGTTCGTGCTGCGCAGCGACACCGAACTGCTGCTGAAGAGCCGTCGGGCCGTGCCGGCGCGGCTGCTCGACGAGGGCTTCACGTTCGAGCACCCAGCGTGGCCGGACGCCGCCCGCGACCTGGTAGCCCGCAGCCGCGCGGGTGTGGGCGGCGCGGGCACGGCTGCGGTGCCATCCGCCTGACGACGCAGCCGGTCAGCCGCCGACGTAGTGCAGTTTGGTACGGACCGTCTCGGCGTCGTGGTGGCCGAGCTGGTCGAGAATCGTCAGCGCCTGCTGCCAGGCCGTGCGGGTCCCGGTGAGATCACCCGCGCCGTGGCGGGCGTCGCCGAGGTGGGTCAGCACGATGGTCTCGTCGTAGCGGATGCTGAGCTGCCGGACCAGGTCCAGTGCCCGCTGGTAACAGGTGGTTGCCCGGTCGAAGTCGCCGAGTCTGGTGTAGACCTGGCCGAGACTGTCCCACGCCTGGGTCACCCCGCGTCGGTCGCCGGTTTCCTCGTGCAGTGCGAGTGACCGCCGGCAGCAGTCGAGCGCCTGCTGGTGGTCGCCGAGATGGGTCAGGTACCAGCCGATGGCGTTGAGCCCGTCGGCCTGCCCCGCCCGGTTGCCGGCGGCCCGGTAGAGCGAACTGGCCCGGCGCGCGTGCGGGAGCGCATCCGCGTACCGGCCCTGCCGGTCCATCGCCCAGGCGAGGTTGAGGTGGGTGTGCGCCTGGCCGGTCCGGTCGCCGATCCGCTCGAACAGCTCCAACGCGTGCCGGAAGTGGGTGAGGGCCGTGCCGGACCGACCCAGTTTCGCCTGGGCGCGAGCGAGGCCCCAGTGGGCGTGGGCCTGACCGGACTCGTCGGCGAGCCGCCGGGCGGCGGCCATCGCGACCCGCTGGACGGTGATCAGCTCGTGCCAGTAGCCGTGGATGTCGAGGTAGTCGAACAGGATCCACGCCAGCCGCCAACTGTGCCCGTCGAAGCCGGTACGGGCCGCCTGCTCGACCATCGCGAGCAGGACCGGCTTCTCCACGGCGTACCAGGCGAGCGCCGGGGCGTACTCGGTGAACGGCTCCGGGGCGGTGCCGGGGTGGGGTCCGTGACGGACGATCGGATCCCGGTGCGGATCCAGCAGCCGGGCGGTGGTGTCACCGGTGTGCAGGTAGTGGTCGAACATCCGGTGCCGGGCGTCGCGCAGGTCGGGTACGTCGTCGCGGATTCCGGCGAGCTCGCCCGCGTACGAGCGCAGCAGGTCGTGGCAGGCGTACCGGCCCGGCGCGTGTTCGGTGAGCAGGTGCGTACGGGTCAGCTCGGCCAGCAGCGGCCGGACCCTCGCCGCCGGGAGACCGGTGAGGCTGGCCACCGCGGGCTCGGCGATGTCCGGTCCGGGGTGCAGACCGAGCAGCCGGAACAGCCGGGCCGCCCCGGTGCTCAGGGTTCGGTAGGACCAGGAGAAGACCGTTCGGATGTCGGTGGCGGGGTCGCCGCCGTCGAACGGGTCCAGGTCGGGGTCCGGACCTTCCGAGGCCCGGTGCAGCTCGGCGGCGAGCGCGGCGAGCGGGAACGCGGGCCGGGTGGCGGCGCGTGCGGCGACGATGGCCAGCGCGAGCGGGAGCCGGGCCGACCGCGCGATGATGTCGTCGACCGTGGCCGGTTCGGCGGCGACCCGGTCCGCGCCGAGCCGCCGGACCAGCAGGTCCCGTGCTTCCGGCGGGGTCAGCAGGTCGAGGATCAGCGGATGCGCACCCTCGCTCGCCACCAGCGGGGTGAGCTGGTTGCGGCTGGTCGCCAGCACCAGACACCCGGCTGCGGCGGGCAACAGTGGGCGTACCTGCTCGACGTCGCGCGCGTTGTCGAGCAGCACCAGGACCCGCTTGCCGGCCAGCACGCTGCGGTAGAGCGCGGCCTGGGCGGGCAGGTCGGCGGGGATCCGCCGGGCTGGCACACCCAGCGCGTCCAGGAAGCCGCGGATCGCGGTGGCCGGGGGCAGTGAGGAGCCGTCGGCCTCGAATCCGCGCAGGTTGACGTACAACTGCCCGTCTGGAAACCGGCCGGCGACCCGGTGCGCCCAGTGCACGGCGAAGGCGGTCTTGCCGACACCCGGGGTGCCGGACACCACGGCGACGACCGTGGTCGGCGGTCCGGTTGCCACGGCGGGTGCCGGTGGTGGTGATGCCGCCGGAGCAGTCGTCGCCGAGAGCAGCGCGTCGAGCTGCGCGAGTTCGTCACGGCGGCCGGCGAAGCCCCGTACGGGCACCGGGAGCTGCGCCGGCACCGGAGCGGCGACCGGGGCGGGACCTGCGACCAGCGGCGCCACCGGCGGGTCGAGGTCGGCGTCCTGGCGGAGGATCGCGGCTTCAAGTTCCCGCAGCGCCCGGCTCGGATCGACCCCCAGGTCCTCGGCGAGCGTGGTACGCAACCGTTGGTAGGCCGCCAGTGCCTCGGCCTGCCGGCCACTGCGGTAGAGGGCCAGCATCAACCGGTGGTGGATCTGCTCGTGGTACGGATGCTGCCGCGTCAACCGCTCCAGTTCCGGTACGAGCAGCGCGTGCTCACCCAATGCCAGGCGTACGTCGACCAGGTCCCGGGTCGCCACCAGCTCGATTCGGGCCAGCCGCTCGGCCTGTTCGTCCATCCAGCTCAGGCCGCCGACGTCGGCCAGTGGTCGGCCCCGCCACAGGGCCAGTGCCGCGCGCAGTCGGGAGGCGTCGCCGGCCGGGTCCCGTGGGTTTCCGCTCTCGCGCAGGAGTCGCTGGGCGATTTCGACGTCGGTGACCTCGCCCGGCAGGTCGAGCAGGTAGCCGTGGGAGCGCACCGCGATCGCCTTGCGCGCCCCGAGTTCGTCGCGCAGGTAGGACACGTGCCGTTGCAGGGAGTTCGACGCGGTCGAGGGGGGTTTGCCGTCCCAGACGATGTCGATGAGCCGGTCGCTGCTCACCGTCTGACCGGGGTGCAGGGCGAGGGCGGCGAGCAGCGCCTTGCGTCGTAGGCCGGGCACGGGTCGGACTACACCGCCCACGGTCACGTCGACCGGTCCGAGAAGCCGTACCTGAATCGTGGCCACCCCCCAGGAACCGGGCCGGACCCACACGCTACCGACCCCACCGCCGCTGGCCGGGCAGACCGTCGTGGACCGGACAGGCCCCTTCCGGTACGGCGTCAGCCGCCGCGTTCGGTCGCCTCAGCGCGCGTCAGTCCCACCTCAGTACGCCCTGCCAGGGTGCCATCACCGCAGGTGGTCCCAGTGCTGCCGCGGCGGTTGGGCTCCGGCCCGCCCGACGTCCGGCGTGCCACGCCGGAGGTTCTTCGATCGAGGGGATAACCGACGATGGTGCTCAAGGTTCTTCGTACGATGTCGACGGTCGTGGTGACGACGGCGGTGCTGGCCGCCGCGACCGTCGCCGGTGGCGCGGCTCCCGCGTTCGCGGCCACCGCCACTTTGTCGATCTTCACCGGGTGTCAGGCCAACGACGGCCGTTACTACGACTACGTGCTGAGGGTGCAGGGAACCACCCGTTACTACCCGGACGGGATGCGGGTCGACGTCCGACTCTGGGGCGACGACGAATGGTCCGACGACCTCCTCGGCGGGCCGTACTCCAGCTACTCCGAGTCGAGCGGGTCGTTCGAGACCGCCGTCTGCATGAACCGCAGCACGCTCGACGAGGACCTCGGCCAGGACGAGATCTATGCCGGCGTCCGGGTGTTCGACCATGCCGGGGTGCAGCGCGAGACCGCCGAGACGAACCGGCTCCACAACTACTTCTGATCACCGCCGGCCCCGGGCATCCGACGGCGTCTGCGTTTCGGTCCGACGTCAGCGCCGCCTCAGGGCTGCCGGTCATTGTCGTCGCAGCGACCGGGCGCCGTCCGGTCCCGACCAGAGGGAGGAGAAAATGGTACGGAAGCGAAGCGCGCGCCTGCTCGCGTTGGCGGTGGCCGCGGCGGTGCTGTTGTCGGCACCGGGGTCGGCGTTCGCCGAGGACAACCAGCCCGGTCCACCGAAGGCGACCGACTGCGCGGTGGAGAACACCGACGACAAGGGCAACGTCACCATCACCTACGTGCCCGAGGGCACCACCTTCGGGCTGTTCCACTGCCGTGGCGGAGACTGGCACTTCGGGTGGTACCCGTTCGACTCCGAGGTCCAGGCCGTCGCCGAGGTGATCACCGTGGACCCCAAGGGCGTCGCCAGCGTCGACGAGGCGGTGATCGACGGGCGGGCCGGGGACATCAGGGCAGGGGAGATCAAGTACATCCTCGACGCGGCCGGGGTTCCCGATCCGGTCGCGCCAGACCAGGCCGTCGTCCTCTCCGAGGACGGCAAGGAGCTCTACACCGCACGGGACCTGACGGAGAAGACGACCATCGGTGACCTCGCCGTGAAGGCCGGCACCGAGGCACCCACGGTGGAGTTCTCGAACCGGAAGAAGCCGAGGATCACGATCACTTTCAAGTGCAAGCTGTTCCCGCCGTGGTGCTCGATCACCATCCGGTGGTGAAGCTCGCCGCGGGGGCGGCGCACGGCTGGGCGCGATAGCGGGACGCGCACGGTCGGGGGGTCCGGTACGCGTACGCGACCGGCCAGGGACACGTCTCGTCCCGGTGGTGACCCATCGGGAAACGGGCGGGCCTGGCCGGTCGCATCCTGCAGCGGCGACCGGGCATGGTCGGCGTCCTCGGCCCCGCCCTGTAGGGTGCGTAGGTCTGTTCCGACCCCGTGAGCTGGGATTTCGCGGGCCGCCGGCGGTGGTCGACCAGAGGGAGAGTGCTGCGGGTGGGTGCGCGTTTCGAGGAGCTCGACTGGCGCGAGACGGAGATCGGCGCGATCAGTCTGCGGCGCCGGTTCGACCCGTCGCTCCAGGTCGAGGTGTACGAGGTCAAGCTCGGCGACGAGTTCCTGATGTCCAGCCTGTTCACCGTGGCCGAGGTCGAACTGGCCCGGCTCGGCCTGGCCGGACTGTCCGGTGGCGACCTTGACGTGGTCGTCGGTGGACTCGGACTCGGCTACACCGCGCGGGCGACGCTTCAGGACCCACGGGTGCGCTCGCTGACGGTGGTGGAGGCGCTCGGCGAGGTCATCGGGTGGCACCGGGACGACCTGCTGCCGTACGCCGCGGAGCTGACCTCGGATCCGCGTACCCGGCTGGTGCACGGCGACTTCTTCGCCATGGCCGCGAGCGAGTCGGGTTTCGACACCGAGGTGCCCGGTCGGCGGTTCGACGCCGTACTGCTCGACGTCGACCACTCGCCGCGTCAGGTCCTGCACCCGCGCAACGCCGCCTTCTACACCGCCGACGGACTGCGGCGACTCGCCGCCCGCCTGCGTCCGGGTGGGGTGTTCGGCCTCTGGTCGAACGATCCACCCGACGACGACTTCACCGCCGTGCTCGGTGAGGTGTTCGCCGCGACGCAGGCGCACGTGGTGAGTTTTCCGAATCCGTTGCAGGGACGCCCGGCGACCAACACCGTCTACGTTTCCCGGCTGGCATAGTCGGGCACGTCCGGAATGTCATGGCACTCTCGTGAAACAGGTGAGGACGACGATTCGGCGGGCTCGCTTCCGGTGATCTCTATTTTTGTGGGATGGATTGCCGGAATGGTTCGCCATCTCCCGGCCCCCATCTGTCGAACGATATGAAGAAACAGCATCTGTGTTTTTCTCTCGACTCTGAGTAATCTCATCTTGATCGGTCACCATCGATCCCTCGTCGTGGGCGAGTGGGCGAGCGGGTGACGATCGGAGGGGAGGGGAGAATGAATCTCCCGAAAAGATCGTTTCTGGTGGGCGCCGCCGCATTGCTGTTGTCGACAGCAGCCGCGCCGGCCGTAGCGGCCGAGCCGGAGGGCGTCGTCCGCAGCGCGGGTGGAGCCACTGCGGTCGCCGACAGTTACATCGTGGTGTTCAAGGAAAGTTCGGTGAGTCGGGCGCAGGTCGGCACCACGGCCAGCGAACTGGCCGGAAAGCACGGCGGAGCGGTTGCCCGGACCTACACCGCGGCACTGCGCGGCTTCGAGATCACGGCTGGCGCCAAGGCGGCGGCCCGGATCGCGGCCCACCCCGACGTGGCGTACGTCGAGCAGAACCACACGGTTCGGATCTCCGGAACCCAGACGAACCCCCCGTCCTGGGGGCTGGACCGGGTCGACCAGCGCAACCTGCCGCTCGACAGCTCCTACACCTACCCGAACACGGCGACCAACGTGCACGCGTACATCATCGACACGGGCATCCTGTTCGCCCACAACGACTTCGGCGGCCGGGCCACCAGTGGCTACGACGCGGTTGACGGCGGCTCCGCCGACGACTGCAACGGGCACGGTACGCACGTCGCCGGCACCGTCGGCGGTTCCTCCTACGGTCTCGCCAAGGGCGTTCAGCTGGTCGGCGTACGGGTGCTCAACTGCTCCGGCAGCGGCACCAACGCCGGTGTGATCGGCGGCGTCGACTGGGTCACCGCGAACGCGATCAAGCCGGCCGTGGCGAACATGAGCCTCGGCGGCGGCGCGAACGCCTCGCTCGACACGGCGGTCCGCAACTCGATCAACTCCGGTGTGACCTACGGTCTCGCCGCGGGCAACGACAACGGCGGCAACGCCTGCAACACCTCGCCGGCCCGGACGGCGGAGGCGATCACGGTCGGCTCGACCACCAGCACCGACGCCCGGTCGTCCTTCTCCAACATCGGCACCTGCCTGGACATCTTCGCGCCCGGCTCGTCGATCACGTCGGCCTGGTACACCAGCAACACCGCGACCAACACGATCAGCGGCACCTCGATGGCCACCCCGCACGTGGTCGGCGCCGCCGCGCTGGTGGCCTCGGCCAACCCCACCTGGACCCCGCAGCAGGTCCGGGACTACCTGGTGAACAACGCGACCAACAACGTGGTCACCAACCCCGGCACCGGATCCCCGAACAAGCTGCTCTACGTGGTCAACGACGGCACCCCGCCGGCCAACGACTTCTCGGTCGGTGTCTCGCCGACGTCCGGTTCGACCGCGCCGGGCGGCTCGGTAAGTGCCACCGTGAGCACCGCGACCACCAGCGGCTCGGCGCAGTCGGTGAGCCTGTCGGCGAGTGGCCTGCCGAGCGGTGCCACCGCCTCGTTCAGCCCGGCCACCGTCACCTCCGGCGGCTCGTCCGCGCTGACCATCGCCACCTCGGCGAGCACTCCCTCCGGCACCTACAGCGTCAGCGTCACCGGCACCGGCACCGCGGGTACGCGCAGCGCCACGTACTCGTTGACGGTGACCGGCTCGGGTGGCGGCGGTTGCTCGGGCACCAACGGCACCGACGTGGCGATCCCGGACACCAATACGGCGGTGACCAGCAGCATCGTCATCGCCGGCTGCAACCGTAACGCCTCCTCGGCGTCCACCGTGGCGGTCAACATCGTGCACACGTTCCGCGGCGACCTGATCATCGATTTGGTGGCCCCCGACGGTACGGCGTACCGGCTGAAGAGCCAGAGCTTCTTCGACGGTGCCGACAACGTCAACACCACCTACACCGCGAACCTCTCCACCGAGGCGGCGAACGGCACCTGGCTGCTCCGGGTGCGAGACGTCTTCGCCGGTGACACCGGTTACATCAACACCTGGACGCTCACCCTCTGAGATGTGAGGAAGGGACCCTTCCCATCGCGTACGCGATGGGAAGGGTCCCCTTTTGGTGGGTCAGGCGGTGTCGACGATCATGCCGGCGGCGATGGTGCGGTTGGTGGTTTCGTCGATGAGGATGAAGCCGCCGGTGGTGCGGTTGCGGCGGTATTCGTCGGCGAGGAGTGGGACGGTGGTGCGGAGGCGGATGCGGCCGATTTCGTTGAGGCCGAGTTCGGTGGCGGTTTCGTCGCGGTGGAGTGAGTTGACGTCGAGGCGGTAGTGGAGTTCCCGGATGATGGTTCGGGCGGTGCGGGTGGTGTG